>JAEURX010000016.1 GCA_016788885.1 Nitrospira sp.
CCTGATCATCAAGTTGCGGCATATCGGGGATGTGCTGTTGTCGACGCCGGTGTTGCGCACGTTGAGAGAGGCCTTTCCCGCCGCGCAGCTGACGATGTTGGTCAATCGCGGGACGGAAGGGGTGCTGGCGCATAATGCGGATGTGAACGACGTGCTGTGCCTTGAAAAAGGGGCATGGGCTGACCAGTGCAAGTTCGTCTATCGCCTTCGTGAGCGGGGATTCGATTGCGTGATCGACCTGACCGATGGGGACCGTTCTGCCGTCATCAGTCTCGCGACCGGCGCGCCCCTCCGGATCGGTTTTAACGCGGAGCATCGCTGGCGTGGTTTGTTGTACAGCAAGGTGGCGAAACCGCGCCCCGTCGATCAGCACCGCGTGGAGTACGACCTGTGCGCCCTGAGGGCGCTGGGCCTCGATCCCAAACCGGGGATGCCGTCGGTCTCGGTTTCCGGGTCGGAGGAGCAGATGGTGGACCGATGGTTGAAGGAACAGGGGCTGACCGGAGACCATTGCCCGCCGCTGGTGCTGGTGCAACCGGGCGCACGGTATTCGTTGAAAGTCTGGCCGCCTGAACGGTTTGCTCAGCTGAGTGACCGCCTCGTGGAACGGTTCCATTGCCGGATTTTGCTGGGTGGTGATCAACGGGAGCGTGAGGTCGCCGAGCAGGTCGCCCGAAAAACGCATTGCGCGCCGATTGTGGTGGCCGGGAAATTTTCCCTACTGCAGTATGCCGCGTTGGTGAAACGGTGCGCCTTGTTCGTGGGAAACGACGGCGGCGCCATGCATATTGCCGCGACAGTGGGCACGCCGGTGGTCGCGCTGTTTGGTCCGACCTATCCGGAGCGGTGGGGACCGCGTGGCGGCCTGACGCAGGTGATGTATAAAGGTCTGGATTGCCGGGCCTGTTACCATCCCAGCTGCTTGCGCGGGGACGACAGTTGCATGCGCCAGATAAGTGTAGACGAGGTCTATGAGGCCGCGAGCCGTATGCTGGCAGGAGGAAGGGGATCGTCGTCAGAGTTGATCGGTACAGTCGACTCCGGGTCGGGCGACCAAGAAGAGAGCATCGACATTGATGGCAACACAAGATGAAGATCCTGTACCTCACGGATGCCGAGCGCGATTATTTGGCTGATCAGATCTATGACGGGCTCTGCGCCGTGCTCGGCCGTGATTGCGTGATCGATTTTCCCCGTAAGGAGCTCTATCACCGGGCGTCGTCGACACAAGCGGGTTCCGCTTCCGACGCGGACCTAACCGTTGATCGCGTCGCGACCCTCATTCACGAAGGGATCATCGATTTGGTAGTCGTGTCGTCTCCGCGGGCCGGGGCGGTCAGGGCCTGTCTGGAACTCGCCAGGCTCGAGTCCCTGCCGCCTGTCGTCTTTCTGGATGGGGAAGACGACCGACACATCCGTGACGATTTGGCGCGATCGTTGCGCGCAGGACTGTATTTCAAACGGGAGTTTCCGCTGAATGCAGCGGCTGCCGGTTCGAGAGGGCGGTGGTCGGACGACGCGGCGCCGTTGTCAGGCTCGGCGACTCGACTGTACCCCTTACCCTTTTCCGTCACAACAGCCGAACTTGAACCGCTTCCCACGGCTGCTAGGGACGTGGACGTCTCTTTCGTGGGGCGGGCATCCCATAGAAAACGGGTTCGCGCAGTGAAGTTGCTGACGGGGGCCTCTGATATTCGCTTCGAGGGAGGCCTTTATGCCGAGCCTACGGATCGAAGTTCAAAACTGACGGATTCGTGGTTCGGCATCATGGCTGCCAAGCTGCGAGGCGACCCGCCGGGGCAGGGATCGAGTGAGAAGTTGGGCCGCGAGTCGTACCGCTTGTTGTTGGCCCGGTCCAAGACGGCGCTCTCGATACGGGGAGGCGGGTACGATACTCTTCGTTATTGGGAGATTGCGGCTTCGAAAACGCCCCTGATTGCGGAAGCGCCGGACATTGTGATCCCCCATAATTTCGAACATGGGGTACATGCCATCTTTTGCCGCCCGGATTTGGCGGATCTCGTCGAATGGGTTCGACGTCTTCGCGACGACGAAGACGTACGGAATGGTTTGGCCGAAGCAGCCTATGCGCATGTCTTGGCCCATCACACATCGGCCGCTCGAGCCATGTACATGCTGGATTTGTGTAAACAAATGCTTTAGAGGTTTCTCGTGACATCGGTAAGTGTAGTGATTGCGCTCTACAACCAGCTGGACTTCACGCGGCAGTGCATTGAGACGCTCAAGCGGCATTCTCCCGACAGTGTTGAGTTGATCCTCATCGACAACGGGTCGGTCGACGGCACGGTCGACTATCTTCGCACGGTGAACGCCACGACGATTCTGAATCCGACCAACCTCGGCTGTGCCAAGGCCTGGAACCAGGGCATCCGAGCCAGTCATGGGGCGGTGATCGGGATCCTCAACAACGACATCTTGGTAACGCCGGGATGGCTGGACGCCTTGCTCACGTTCATGGAGAAGCAGGGGCTGGGCATCGGGTGCCCCGCTGCGCGGGAAGGGCTCCTCGATTACGATCTGCCGGCCTACGCCAAGCTGTTTACCACTGCCTGCGCAGAGGCGGTGCGGTATGAACTGTATGCGCCTTGTATGTTGATCCGCCGGGAAGTGTTCGACCGGGTTGGGCTTTTCGATGAAGGGTTCGAATACGGCGGCTGTGAAGACACAGACTTCCTGTGGCGCACCAAGGCGGCGGGTTTTTCCGTCGCGATGACCGGGTCGGCGTTCATTCATCATTTTTCGAAAGTGACACAAGATGCCGTAACGCGGCTCGAGACAAACCAATACTGGAACCACAATATGGCGCACTTTACCCGCAAGTGGGGACGTACCATCCGAGGGAACTGGTTCCAGCGTCGCTGGACTGACATCAGAAATAAATGGGTCCGGCGATCAGAGTTGCGGCGATTTCGCCATATGCTGGTCGAAAAGCTGCCTCCGACCGGCACGGCTCGGGCGCACGGCTCGTGAGCAGCCGACCAGGTTGGGTCCGTGCATCGGTGGAAGCCGCAAGGACTACGCATGAAGATCGTCATCGCCGCCTGGCACCTGAAAAATTTCAACGTGGGAATCGGACGCTATGCCCGTGAATTGATCGAGGCCCTGGGGCGGGTCGATCACACCAATCACTACGACATTTTGCTGCCCCAGGCCGATCATCCGTTTACGGCGCATCCCAATATGCGGTATCGCGTGATCCGGTTTCCGCTGTTTCGCCGGCGATTTTGGGAACAGGTCGCGCCGTTGCTGGTCGGCTCCTACGATGTGCTGCATTTTCCCTATGATTCCTGTGTGGTCTGGAAGCGCGGGAAATTTGTCGCGACCATTCACGATGTCAAACCGTTGTTGTTCCCGGAACTCCGCCCTCGTGCCAATCTCAATAGTCGCATCGAAGACTGGCTGGTGGGGAATCGTTGGCAGACGATCGACCAGGTGATCACGGTCTCGGAGCATTCCCGGCGTGATCTATTGGCGCATGTGCCGCTTCGTCCGGACCAGGTGAGCGTGACGCCGCTGGGCCTCGACGCGGAGCGATTCCGACCGGCTCAACAGCGGCATGGGGGAAGGCCTTACGTATTCTGTGTCGCCGGATCTGATCCGACCAAGAATGTCGGCGTGCTCGTCGAAGCCTTCGCGACACTTCCCCTCGACTTACGCAACAAGTTCGATGTGGTCCTGGCGGGTGATGTCTGCAAACGCGAGGATATCCGTGCTGCAATTGAGCGGCGTGGGCTGAGTGCGCAGGCGAAGCTGGTCAGCCTCCTGTCCGACGCCGAACTCGTGACCTATTATCAGCAGGCGACGGTGTTCGTGTTTCCTTCCCTGTACGAGGGATTCGGCTTGCCCGTGCTGGAGGCGATGGGTTGTGGGTGCCCGGTGATCTGCTCGAACGCGGCATCACTCCCGGAGGTGGCCGGTGAGGCTGCGGTGCTGGTCGATCCACGCCGACCCGACCAATTGGCGGAGGAACTGACCAGGGTGCTGGGATCGGCCGCCCTCCAATCCACCATGCGTGCTCGTGGGTTGGCCAAGGCGCAGGAATTTGTGTGGGAACGTACGGCGAGACAAACGGTTGCGGTCTACGAACGGACGGTCGGCCGGTGATGCCAGCCCCGACGACATCCACGAATTTTCTGGTCTGAACCGAGGGCGAGACGGTACGATTCCACTCATGGATGAGACTTGTCCGAGCCACGGATATCGCACGCGTGGCTTGGCTGATCCGAGGATCCTGTTGCCGAGGGAGGAAGCATGAAAGGTGTCGTACTCGCCGGTGGTCTCGGGTCACGATTGCTGCCACTCACTAAAGTGACCAACAAACATTTGTTGCCTGTCTACAACAAGCCGATGATTTATTACCCGATCCAAACGCTCGTGAATGCCGGCATCACGGAAATTATGTTGGTGACGGGCGGCAACAGCGCCGGTGATTTCCTGAAATTGCTGGGGAACGGCCGGGATTTCGGTTTGAAGCATCTCAGCTATACCTACCAGCAGGGCGAGGGCGGAATCGCCGATGCATTGCGGCTGGCGGAACATTTTGCCGATGATGGTCCGCTCTGCGTCGTGCTGGGAGACAATTTGATTCAAGGTAACATTGCCAAGGCCGCAGAGGCGTTTCGGATGCAGAAAAAGGGCGCGAAGATTCTGCTGAAGGAAGTGAAGGATCCTCAGCGATTCGGTGTGCCCCATCTTGAGGGAAACCGGGTGTTGAGTATCGAAGAAAAACCTGCCCATCCTCGCTCCTCCTATGCGGTGACCGGCATTTATTTTTACGATAGCCGCGTGTTTGAGATTACCCGGACGCTGACGCCGTCGGGGCGCGGCGAACTGGAGATTACCGACGTCAATAACGCGTACATTGCCTCCGGAGAGTTGACGTGGGATGTGCTCGACGGGTGGTGGACGGATGCCGGCACGATAGAATCGCTCCTCGCCGCCAACCAGCTTGTCGCACAGACCGGGGCAAACAGGATGGAGTTGTAAATGCGCATACTCGTCACGGGAGGCGCCGGGTTCATCGGGTCGCATCTGGTGCGCCGATTGATCCAGAGCGGTCGCCATTCGGTCGTGAACCTCGACGCGCTGAAGTATTCCGGCAACCTGGAAAATCTTGCGGATCTAGCCGACCATCCTCAGTATCGTTTCGTCCATGCCGACATCGGAGATCAGCAGGCCGTGCATGCTGCGTTGGTGGAGCATCGTATCGAGGGCATCATCAATTGTGCGGCGGAAACGCATGTCGATCGATCGATTCTCGATCCCGGGGCATTCGCCCGCACCGACGTGGTCGGCACGGGTATTTTGCTGGAAGAAGCCCGCCAGCTCGGCCTACACCGATTCTTGCAAGTCAGCACCGATGAGGTGTACGGCAGCGTCGAGCAGGGGAGTTCGACGGAGAGCGACCGGTTGGAACCGCGCAGCCCCTATTCGGCCAGCAAGGCCGGCGGGGATTTGCTCGTCCTGAGTTATTGGACGACCTACCGATTTCCCGTTGTCATCACCCGTGGCAGTAATACCTACGGCCCGAATCAGTATCCTGAAAAATTCATTCCGCTGTTTGCCACGAATGCGATCGATGGAGAGCCGCTTCCGCTCTACGGGGATGGCAAACAATGCCGGGATTGGCTGTCGGTCTACGATCATGCGGCCGGGATTCAGCATGTCTTCGAGCAGGGCGAGCCGGGAACCGTCTACAATGTCGGCGGTGGAAACGAGCGCGAAAATATCACGGTCGCCGAACAGATCGTGACGGCGCTCGGAACGCCTCGCTCGCTGATTCGGTTCGTTCAGGACCGCCCGGGGCACGATCGTCGCTACTCGATCGATTGCAGCCGCCTGCGGGCCCTGGGATGGTCGCCGCAAGTGCCATTTGAAGCAGGGTTGAAGCAGACAGTCGAGTGGTATCGGACGCACGAGCAGTGGTGGCGAAAGATCAAGAGCGGTGAGTTCAAGGAGTACTATCGCCGGCAGTATGAGAAGCGTCTCGAGAAGGGCACATCGTGCGCATCGTCGTGACCGGCGCTCAAGGGCAACTGGGGACGGATCTTCGACGGGTGCTGCAGCAGCATCAGGTGACCGGGCTCGACCTTCCCGATTTTGACCTGACGCGTCAGGACTGCAGCAAGGCCATTGTTGATGCGGCGCCCGAGATCGTGATTCATGCCGGCGCGCATACGGATGTGGATGGCGCGGAACGTGCCCCGGCTCTGGCGATGGCCGTCAACGCTGACGGCACCGAGCGTGTCGCCCGCGCGGCGGCGCAGGCCGGCGCGAGATTGATCTATGTCTCGACCGACTATGTGTTTGACGGCACGGGAACACGTCCCTATCTGGAAACCGATTCGACCAATCCCGCCAGTGCGTATGGTGCGTCCAAATGCGCAGGCGAGCAGCGGGCCCTCTCCTGTTGCGAGAATACGCTCGTGGTCAGGACGGCATGGCTCTATGGGCTGCAGGGGAAGAACTTCGTGAAGACCATTCTCCAGCTGGCGGCCGAGCGTCCATCCCTGCGTGTGGTGGCGGACCAGCGAGGCTGTCCGACCTATGCAGAAGACTTGGCTGGGATGATCAGCAAGCTGGTGGCGCATCCGGCGCGGGGCATTCTGCATGTGACGAATGACGGCCACTGCACCTGGCACGAATTCGCCACGGAGATCGTGAGATTGGCGGGGTACCGAGTGCCGGTTGAGCCGATTACCACGGCGGACATGCCCAGGCCGGCCAAACGTCCGGCCTATTCGGTGCTGTCGGCGGAACGGCTTCACCAACTCGGGTTCACGATGCCATCCTGGCAGGATGGGCTGCAGCGATTCATGCACGCGCTGTCGGCCACTTCTCCACTTCCTTCGCGCGCCTAGTTGCACCCCTTCTTCTCATCTCTCTGCCCGCTGACGGTCGCGGGTGTTTCTGTCCGACACATTTCTTGTGCAACCCCTGTCTTTTCTCTATACTGCGATTCCACTGTGTTTTTGAAGAGCTCCTATCACTGATGCCTTGCGGCCTGGTCCGGCGCGCTTGAACCTATACTGCCCGCTCTCCGGACCGGCGAACGACTGGTCACTATTTCCTGCGAGCGTGTCAGGGTTCCGCAACGTCTAGCGTTTCTGTGTGCAGGACAAGAATCGCGCCACCAGGGCTGATTGTAAATTGGCCCATGGCTATGCCTCGTTCTGGCGGTTCAACGTCATGCACTGCCTGGCATCTGATGGTGACGAATTCTCAGCGCCTGCTTTGGACCATCGAAGTGAGATGGATGAGGTTTGAGAGGCCTGCTGCTTGACAGAAGGTCATAGATCCATCACAAGTGAATCCTCGTTGTCTGAGAATGCGGAGGCGGTGGGTATGAGTCACTTCAATAAGGTGCTGACGGAGATTGGAGTGTGTGCTAAGTGAACGCCCTCATCACAGGAATTACCGGTCAAGATGGGTCATACCTCGCGGAGTTTCTCCTGGCGAAGGGATATGACGTCTACGGCGTGATCCGCCGATCCAGTTCTTTCAACACTGCGCGGATCGATGGGATTTATCAAGATCCGCACACGTCAGGGGCCAAGCTGCACCTGGTCTATGGGGACCTCAATGATGCCAGCTCGCTCAACAGAATCATCCGAACGGTTCGACCTGACGAAATATACAATCTGGGGGCGCAGAGTCACGTGCGAGTCAGTTTCGATATTCCTGAGTACACCGCTGAAATCACGGCTCTGGGCACCGTGAGATTGCTGGAAGCCATTCGGGAGTCGGGACTACGCCCTAAATTTTATCAGGCGTCGTCGAGTGAGATGTTCGGTAAAGTGCAGGACGTGCCTCAACGGGAAACCACGCCGTTTTACCCTCGCAGCCCGTACGGCGCTGCAAAAGTCTATGCGCACTGGATTACGGTCAATTACCGGGAAGCCTATAATCTCTTCGCCTGTAGCGGCATTCTATTCAATCATGAATCGCCGCGGCGGGGGGAAACCTTCGTGACCCGGAAGATCACCAAAGCCGCTGCGCGGATCAAGCTGGGATTGCAGCAGGACCTGTTTCTCGGGAATCTGGATGCGAAGCGAGATTGGGGGTACGCCGGGGACTATGTCGAAGCGATGTGGCTCATGCTGCAGCAGGAACAGCCTGATGATTATGTCGTGGCGACCGGGGAGACGCACACGGTCCGCGAGTTTCTCGAGGTGGCATTCGGCCATCTGGACCTGGACTGGCAGCGATATGTGAAGATCGATCCACGTTATTTTCGTCCCACGGAGGTCGATCTGCTGATCGGCGACCCGTCGAAAGCGCGACGACAACTCGGATGGAAGCCGACCGTAGGTTTCCATCAATTGGCGGTGATGATGGTCGAAGCGGATGTCGAGGCCGAGCGACTGAAGCTGCAGGGGACTGCATCTAGAGGGGGCCTAGGATGATGGAAAAGACAGCGCGTATTTTTATTGCCGGCCACCGGGGGATGGTGGGTTCGGCAATTGTACGGGCGCTCATGGCCCGTGGGTATGACAAGCTGATTGTCCGTACCAGCAAGGAATTGGATCTGCGCGACCACGCGTGTGTGGCCGCATTTTTTGCGGAGGTCAAACCCGAGTATGTCTTCCTCGCCGCTGCCAAGGTCGGCGGCATTCTGGCCAACAGCACACTGCCTGCGGAGTTTATTTACGACAACCTGGCGATTCAGACCAACGTCATCCATCAGGCCTACCTCCACGGTGTGAAAAAGCTGCTCCTGCTGGGTTCCTCCTGTATCTATCCCCGTGATTCGCCGCAGCCGATGAAAGAGGAGTATCTGTTGACCGGTCCGCTCGAACCGACCAATGAGTGGTACGCAGTGGCGAAGATCGCCGGGATCAAGATGTGCCAGGCCTATCGGCGGCAATATGGGTGCGATTTCATTGCGGCGATGCCCACGAACCTGTATGGCCCGAACGACAATTTTGATTTGAATCATTCCCACGTCCTGGCGGCGTTGATTCGCCGGTTTCATGAGGCACGCGAGCAGGACACTCCTCCCACGCTGTGGGGCTCCGGCACCCCGCGGCGGGAGTTTCTCCATGCGGATGATTGCGCAGAAGCCTGCCTCTTTTTGATGGACCGCTATTCCGACCCCCTGATCATGAACGTCGGCGCCGGGGAAGAGATTTCCATCGCTCAACTCGCGGTGTTGGTAGCAGAGGTGGTTGGCTATCACGGAGAGATACGCTGGGATCGCACCAAGCCCGATGGCATGCCGCGGAAGTTGATGGATTGCGGCCGAATGACCACCCTTGGCTGGACTCCCAGAATTGGGCTTCGGGAAGGTCTGAAAGATGCGTATCAGTGGTACGTCCAGCATGAGGCGGGACGCCGTGGCGGCACGTTGGGTGTGCAGTAGCGGCAGGTGCCAGGCCATGTGCTTGTATAAGCAGTTGCTCCACAACGGTTAATGGTGTCACCCCTGTCGAGTCCTGGTTGGGGCCTTGAAGCACTCGACGGCCAGCCGCATGAGATCCTGAACTGCTGAACTCGAACATAATTCGGTGTCCGATGGTCAATCCACCGACAGCCACTCCAAGGGAGTTCCACGTCCTCCCGCAGGGACAGTCGGCCAGACGCAGCAGTTCATTAAATTATGAGGGATACCGTGAATGACAGGGCGGATTATCAGGTCTTGGTGTGGGAGCGGGACGGTAAGTATTATGGCGGCATTCGCGAGTTGGGAATTCTCGAGACGAGCACCGATATTGCCGTGTTGTGGGGGCAGATCGAGGAGCGGAAACAAGAGTTGATCCGTAAGTTCGTGGAAGGTGGTATTGAAGATGAGTTGCCGCCGCCCCTAGCGACGAAGAACACGTGGGCGCGATATCGGTCGGTCACTCGAGAAGATGCCCCTGATGATGATGCTAGTCGCGGGATCGGCGGAAACGGCGTTCGCAGCTATGTCGCCAAAGCGGTCATTGCGGTGACCGGAATCTTGGTGTGCACGCTTGTGGCTAGTCAGTATCTGGAAGCGGCCGTATCTAAGCTGACGTCCAAAAGAATTATCGTGCGTGAGATTCTTCAAGATTTTGCCGCCAATCTCGAGACCTTGCCGGAGGTCAAGCGTGAGTCGTTGCATCGCTCCTTACAGGTAATTGCGAGTAATCTGCGTCCCTTTGTGCAAGATCTGCGGCCTCTGTTGAGTGATTCGTCATCCTCCCCCTGCAGCGATTCTTGCGGAGGACAATCCCTTGGGGCAGTGAAAGCGCCTGGTCAGGGGAGGGGAAGATGACTATACCTACAGCCGTACCAACTGCTGATTGGCCACATGTTTGAGACTGAGGAGCAGGCGACGGATGCGTACGTTGATCAATGCCAGCAGAGGCTCACCTTGTGGTTTGCGCTCGCATTCATGGCGATCTATGGGCTTCACCTTGTGGGGCTCTATTCGATGATCCCTGCTTCCATACGGCTCCCCCTGTGTGGATTTGTGTTTTGTATGGGCCCAGGATTTGCGCTCTTCTCAATCCTCTCGTACTCACGGAACTCCCGGTATCCCTACCTCACCTTGCTGGTGCTGTCGTGTTCGTTAGGTCTCACCTATAACTTTATTGCAAACGTTGCAATATACGTGTTCCAGCCTTCGCTGGCGCAAGCTATGGAAGTGTATTTGTTGCTTGCGTGCCTACTGTATCTCGCCGTACTCGCAGCATCGGGCAAGCAAGGGCGGGTGCCCTGGGACGCGTTGCGACGGATTCAATGGCCTGCTGTGGTTGGATGCGGCGCGATACTCATTCTCTGGTCGGTGGTGATTTCGAATAAGACTCCTGCTGGTTTGTACGTGGAAGAGTTAGTCATTCTTCGAAAACTGTTCGAAAACTCTTCAATCAGCATGACCAATATCGCCTTTCATGCCGATGAGTACACCACGTATTTCTTTGTGCCGTTCTATCAGATGCTCGCCATGAGTGCGCAGTTTTCAGGGATAGATATCCTGGATGTACAGCAGGGGCTCTGGCCGTTCACCGCCGCTGTATCGTTGCTGTGTCTTGCAGCGATAACGCGCCAGATTACCAGGCGATGGGCCGCAGTCGCCGCAATCGTATGTATGGGAATTATCCATGGGTTATTTCTGCCGCAGCCGATGTCGAATGCGTTGACTGTCTTTGCACCGTTTCCGGATCGCTATGCGTTCGCAGCGGGCGTGCTGGTGCCGTTAGCCATGTTTCATTTTTTGATTCACATGGCTGAGCGAAAGATCAATATTCCAGCGTTCATTGGCTTGGTGTATTTGATCGTAGAGATGACGTTCATCCATGCGCGAGAAACCCTCTTCTTCGTCGGCATGATGGTTGTGACGGGGTTTGTGATGCTGCTGAACTACCGAGAGCGAAAGCATGACCTCGTGCGGGTTCTGTGGCTGCTGGGAGTCGTCGGCTTAGTATTGCTGGCATATCGGCAGATCAATTTAGCCCTCCAGCCTGACCTCGGCCGCTTTCTTTCGCACCTTCGTGAGGACATGGTTGCTCAATTGCAGCGAGGTTTGGATGCGCATGGAGTATTGACGCTCCTGGGAGTTCCTCAGTTACACCTCGATCAGTACGATACGTTCCCGTACCAGCATCATTTCCCCTATTGGTGGTTTACTCCTGGTTTGGCATTCGTCCCGGCCGCCCTGTGCCTTCTGCCGTTGTATGTCATGGTTGTGGACCGGTTCGCACTGTTGGTGCTGCCGTTGGCGATTGTCGGATTCGGACTCTTTTCCCTCTTCCAGGGATTGCATCTCGTGGCCGGTATCATCGTCGGCGTTCCGTTCATCTTTGATGTATTTTCCGTTCTGTTTATTCTCCTTGCGGTTGTGTTTGCCGATACTCTTGCCCTCGTGAGTGCCCTTCTTGCGACTCCGAACGAAGGATCACTACGAAGAGTTGGCCTCTGGGGGCTTGCACTGATTGCAGGGGTAGTGACCGTTGAATTGGCTGTGAACCGGAATAATCCTGAAGGCTTCGCCACGGGGGGAGTCATCTCGGAAATTGCCTTATACGGAGGCGCCCTAGCTGGTCTTCTTATCCGAGCGGGTCATTTGCGACGTAACGATGTCGGCAAAGATAGTCGGATCGGAGTGCAACACTCGTACGAAAATTCCTGCAAAGGCAAGCATGCTTGGCTTGTGCCGGGTCGTAAGGTACTGGCCGCATTGATCCTGGCAAGGCCGCGTGCACTGGTCTTCACAACGGTCTGTGTCACAGGCGCGTTGATGGTGCAGGCGTTGTGGGTGACGGTCTGGCCGCATCGAGCAATAGGGGCTTCGGAGCGTGTGAAGAATCACGTCGGCCCGGAAGACATGGTGGCTGCTCGATATAACCAGCGTGACCGGCAACATCTCTTCCATGTCGCTCCGGACCTGTCGTGGCGGCTCCCACCAGCCATCATCTCCTATATCCGGCGAGAGATTCCCGAGTTGCAAACCTGGTTTGGTGGCCATACTATGCCAGTGCTGATAGTAAGTAATCAGTACGCTCCAGTTCTGAGTGTGGCGGGGAGCTTGAATTCGGGATTTTTCTCAAATGTTCCTTTTGTTGAGAAAATACAAGGCGAGGCTGCAGCTAAGCAGTTCCGCGTATCATCAGGGGTGTTGCAATTAGGGGATTTCTCTCGCCTCCTTGAGGTGAGCCGTGATATACGGGAGCCGCTCGAACTCTTGCGGGAGTATGGCGTGCAATGGATTATGACGAGGCCTGTAGAGGGTGAAGCGATCGATCGTGTGCTCGCGAACGATCCCCAGGCACGGGCGGCTTTGGAGTTTCGGTTTGAATCGGAAGACTATCGTATTTACCGACTTCGTCCCCACGAAGGAGAACCTCCTCTGCACGATAGACTCTAGAGTGTACGGTCAATACTACCTATGGGAGAAAAGAAAATACACTGGTTGGTGATCTGTGCAAAATCTCTCATGGCTGTTGGTATTGTGTGGTATCTCCTGTCCACCGGTGCTGTGGATTGGACGAAAGTGCAGTCGTTGAGGGAACACCCGTTTGCCGTGGGTGGTGTCATCGCGATCTTTCTCCTGATGTATGCAATATCGGTCGTACGTTGGCGGATGCTGCTTTCCTGCCAGGATATTCCGCTCACTCTTCGCGATGCCAGCGAGGCAACATGGTTCTCGCTGTTTCTGAACTGTATTTTGCCAGGCGGAGGATTTGGCGGCGACACGTATCGTGTTGCCTATGTCGCATGTCGATTTCCCGTTAATCGCGCCGCTGGGGTTGTGTCAGTCCTTGTTGACCGCGGTCTTGGGTTCTATGCGCTCGTGTCAGTCGCGGCGTTCGTGGCGCTGGCCTACCTGCAGCTGGTGATGTCGGATCCCGTCCTGATGGCACTGGCCGTCTGTGCCGGGTTAGTGACAGTGGGTGGCGCTCTGCTGGCAATCATCGCAGGAATCTGCGCACCTGACGCGGTCGTGACGCATGCCGGGGATGCCGTCCACTCATCCGCCGCAGGCATTCGGCGAATCGTGGCGGCGGTCCGACAGGCCACGGGGCTCTATATGAGAGCTCCGCTCACACTGTGTGCTGCCTTAGGCCTGTCTTTGGTCATTCAAGCACTGGCTATCATCGCCGTGATGATTCTTGGTGTGGCGATGGAATTTACGCATATGTCCCCCACCGATTATGTGTTCGCCGCTCCATGGGGCTGGCTGGCCAATTTGTTTCCGCTCACTCTAGGAGGGATCGGCGTGGGCGAAGTGGCGTTCGAAAAAGTCTGTCACTTGATCAAAGTCGGTGATGCGACAGGAGGGTATGCGACCATTTTTCTCGGCTACCGTGTGCTGGCGACTGGGGCAACCCTGCCGGGCCTGATATTGTGGCTATTGTCCGCCAAGTCTTGGAAAGGCTTCACTCAACCTTGCGAAGTAATGGAAGGAGTGCGCGAGTGACAGGGCTACGTAACATTCTGAGCCTTCCGGAAGCCTATCGTTGGATGCGCGAAGGTCTTGGCCTTAATCGATGGCTTCGGAGCTACGTCCAGCAATATATCAAGCCGGAGCCTGGAGCTCGTATTCTGGATATCGGATGTGGCACGGGTGAGGTCGTTCGGTATTTGGCCGGAACGACATACGTCGGTTTCGACCACCATCCCCCCTACATCGAGTATGCCGTGCGTATATTCGGAGATCGCGGGCGGTTTGTCTTGGGGGATGTCGCCGACCATTTGCCGGAACTTGAAGGGCAGTTTGATCTTGTCATGGCTAATGGCGTGTTGCATCATCTCAATGACACGTTGGCCCAACGAGCGTTTCAGCTCGGCGCGGCAGTTCTTCAGAAAGGTGGACGGATGATCACCGTGGATCCTTGTTTTTACGAAGGACAAGGCGCGCTCACGAGACTGATCGTCAGTCATGATCGAGGCGAATATGTGCGGCCTTTCGATCGATATGCCAAGTTGACGAAAAGTTCGTTTCGTTTCGTTGACAGCGCGCTCTGGGCTGGGAACTTCCCGATTCCATTTTCTGTCGCCATCGTGCAATGTCGAAACGAGGTCTTCCAATCCTCATGATGGATTCACCGGTCTTGCCTGGTTCTTCCGCTACCTCGCTCAAGCCGTCACTGGTACCTTCGCACAGTCCCTCGACTAAATTTGATCGATCAGTTTCCCTGCTTACCTGGGGGTTGAATGAAGAAGATTTGGTTCAGGACTTTTTAGACCGAGCCTTCTTGACCTTGCGTGAGACTGTGGTGGACTATGAGATCGTCTTTGTCAACGACGGCAGCTCGGATCGGACGGGGGCGATTCTTGAGTCGTATTGTAAAACGGAACCGCGGCTCAAGGTCATCACGAACCAGACCAATCTCAATGTGGGTCTGTCCTGTCGGCGAGCGGTTGACTCGGCCACAAAAGAATTTCTCTTCTGGCAGACGGTAGACTGGTCCTACGACATCAGCGATCTCCGCCTCTATCTCGAATTGCTGCGGTATTATGACGTGGTGCAAGGGGTTCGACCGGTTCCTGAGCGGTTATTGAGTCACATCCCCCTCCTGCGTTCCCTGTATCGCGTGAAGACTCGGTCTGATAACTTTAAGAAGGCGCTGATTTCTCTCAGCAATTACTATGTTCAACGTCTCCTCTTTGGCGTGCCGTTTCACGATTTCCAGAATGTGACCTTTTATCCCACCAAGCTTGCGCAGTCCCTTGGCCTCCAGGCCAGGACTCCTTTTGTGAACCCTGAAATGTTGATTCGGGCCTATTACCGCGGGGCGACATTTATTGAGGTTCCGATCGCGTTTATTCCACGCTCGAAAGGGCATGCAAAAGGCGCGAAGCTCACGACGGTGTGTCGGACAATAAAAGATGTCTTGATCAATTGGGTTCGATGGGGATGGAGGGTGCGGTTTGGTGCAAGGCATGAGGCCACGAAGGGAAGTATCGTGCGAGTGGCAGAACCGTTTGCACTTCCTGACTATGTGCTCGCATGTACTGTTCCTCTCTTCAAACGTTTTCGCTAAGATGCGAAGGTAGTGCAGCCGACATCAGGCAGCGCATTGGTCTGCGATGTCGCGGTGAGATGTGTGCCGTTTGCAGCATGGTCGGACAGGTGTAAGAATTGTCGATAACCAGGAGTATATATTGTGACAACCAAGCCGCTAGTGGTCGCCCCAAGCGAAAAAGCCTATGGGCTGAAGCCCGGGGCCGAAGAGTTTCCGCTGATGGTCATTATCTCCATTATTTATCCATGCAATATGGGGTGTCCAAACTGTCCCTATACGGATACCAATTCTGAATTGCGACGGTTCTACCGTGAGCACGATGGCGATTTAATCCCGGTGAAGTTATGGGAGAAAATTGCTGATGAGTGTGGTCCGTATGGCGCATGGATGCGCTGTACCGGTGGTGGCGAACCCATGCTCCATCCGAAAATGGTCGAGATGATTGAATATGCCAAGGCGAAAGGGGCCAGAGTCTGGTTAAACACCAACGGAAGTATGTTTGGCCCAAACGCCAAGCATCGTGAACGGTTGGAACGCGTAATCCGGGCCGGGATTGATCTCATCGAATTCTCGATGGATGCGGCGGATGCCGACACCTATGCGGTGTTGCGTCCACCGCGAAGCGGGAAGACGGGAGATCCGGAGCAGTGGTGGGCGAAACACGTCGGTAATGTACGTGCCGCGTTGGATCTTCGAAAGCAGCATGTGGCGACTACCCGAGTGGTCACTTCCATCATTCGCCAGGAAGCGATCGACGGCCGACTGGATGACGCGGTTCAGTTTTGGCTGAAGGATGTGGGGGTGGATGAGGTCATTACCAGGAAGTTTCTTTCCTGGGATGATAATACGACGATTCAGCTTGGAAAAACTCTCGACCGACATTTGTATGCGGACCTGCCGACACAAAAGAAGGAACCGTGCGTCTGGCCGTTTGAGCGGTTGAATGTGGATACCTTAGGACGGATTGCCCTTTGCGGGCAGGACATTTCCTTCAAGACCTCTGAGCTATTTCCCAACGTGAAGGACACAAGTCTTAAGGAAATTTGGCAGGGGGAAATGTTCACGTGGTATCGCAAGATGCATCTCGAGGGCCGAGGCGCTGAATGTTTTCCCTGCCGCGGATGTTCGGCCTGGTTCGCTGGTATTCGTGATTGGGACCATGGGTGGCAGAAGGTCCTACGGAACTCGGGGGATCATTTAAAAGAAGTGATGCGAAGAGATCTAGGGGTGGAGGTTGAGGTCTTCCAACCGAAAGTCTAGATTGGAGCTGAGCATATAGGGTGAGCGTATGTCGGAGAAGGAATCCGTTCGTGACACGGCTGGGGCGCGGGGTGGGCGGGTTATTGTTTTTGGGTATGGCGAATTAGGCGCCGCAGCCGTCACGGCGCTAGTCTCGGCTGGAGCGCAGGTAGTTGCCGTGGTGGCCCCTTCGAATCGGTCCGGCGATGATGTCCTCTTCATGAAAGAGTTCGCTCGCACGCAGCGGCTTCCGGTGCTCGTGCAGCCGCCACGGAAGGCGATTGAGCCGTTCGTCCTCGACCTGAAAAAGCTTGAACCGGATGTCATTGTGGTGTGGTCATACCCGATGATTCTTCCGCTTGATGTGATTCAAGTCCCCCGGCAAGGTACGGTCAATGTTCATGGCGGCCTATTGCCTGAATATCGAGGCGGGCATGTCATGCAGTGGGCCATCATCAATGGTGAAGTGGAGACGGGCGTGGCGCTTCATTATATGGATGAAGGTATCGATACCGGGCCAATCATTGCCCAAGGGCGTTTTCCCATTCAGCAGGATGACGATGCTGCGACGGTACGACAGAAACTGAAGACGACGGGAATTGCCCTGCTTCAGGAATGGTGGCCCGCGATTGCGGAAGGGCGCGCCTCAAAGATTCCGCAGGATGAAACGAAAGCCACATATCATCGGCTTCGTACTCAGGATGATGGCGTGATCGATTGGTCGGTTACGAGCACCGCGATCTGCCGCTTGGTGAAGGCGCTCGTTCGTCCGTGGCCAGGCGCGTTCACTTTCTTGAATGGGCGGAAGCTAGTAATATGGAAGTCCCGTGCGCTTCAGGGATCGGCTGGAGGACCGCCGGGCCTGGTCACTCAGATCGATGAGCAAGGGGCGAGGGTGCTGACCGGCGATGGCGCAGTTCTCATTGAAGAATCCGAAATGGATGGCCGGCGGAGTGTGGGGATGCAGGTGCAGCAAATTCTGCGAGTCGGGGACCGCGTAGGTGCTTGAGGGGCTGGATGGAATGGAGATCACCATGAGCGTATTTGAGCCGGTCCATGTCATCTACGACGGGCAGTGTCGCTTTTGCCTTCGCAGCTTAAAGATATTCAGTGCCACCGACCTCATGCAGGTATTTCGATTTCATGACGCCCACGATGAGCAATCGATTGCTGCGGCGTTTCCTGAGTTAACGCATGCGGATTTTGACAATGCGATGTTTGCCGTCACGGAACGGCGGGTAGTCTATCGGGGATTCTTTGCCTTTCGCCGCATGATTTGGAGCAGTCCGCTGATGTGGCTCCTCATCCCGGTGTTTTATTTTCCCGGTGCAACCTTTGTGGGGACTCGTGTCTATGCATGGGTGGCCAAGAATCGACTGAAGTTTGGTTGTGGCTCGGAGGCCTGCACACTTCCAGTTCACCCTCCCAAGGGATCTTCCCCTGACCATATTGATGCTGTGCCTCATTAGGATGCGCGGAGTGTTTCATGTTGCCGGAACGGTCGGACCATTCATGCTGAAGGGAAAGGGGTGAGCTCCATATGGAGATGTGGTTTGCCTCACAACCATTCCTACATCCGGAACTCAGTTTTTCGGTGCAGGCGTTTATGCGCGTCGCATACGGGACACTCCTGTGCGGCATGCTAATCCTGGCGCTTCCTAGTTGGCGACGATTTTTCCTGAGCGAACGGTGGGGGGGATATGGGCAGTCGTTACGAGAGGTAGAAATTGTCCAAAATCCGATCGTCGTGCCTGTGGTACTTGTCGCATGGTTTGTGTGTGGCCTCTTGATCGCGAGAGGGCTATGGTCTCCATGGCCTGCCGTGATCAACTTGCTCATCTGTAGGTATTTTTTTGTCAGCATGCGCTGGAAGGGATTGCTGCGGGGCATGGGCGCTCCTGGATACATTCTCTACTGGGGAGGACTGGCGGTCGCTCTTCTGGAATATACGCTCCACTATGCACCTGAGCTACGCTCACTGGCATTACAAGTTCTTCAGGCGGACTTTGCGTGCGTGTATCTCTCATCCGGTTTCTATAAGTTCTCCGCCGGCTATGTCAAAAATCACGGGATGGAACTTGGGATGACCAATCCGGCTTGGGGGTACTGGTGGAAGGCCTACCGTAATCTGCCTCCCTCGCATCCGCTGTTTAAATTTCTAAATCACCTCGCATGGTCTTCGCAAATTGTGGCGGGAATTCTCATGTTGTTGCCGCCAACCCGATTCCTTGGTGGCCTGATCATCTTCGGAATGTTTGCCTTTATTGCCACCCAGATTCGGCTTGGTCTGCTATGCGAAATTGTGATGTTTTGTAGCAGTCTTATTTTCCTTCATCCCGGTAGTGCTGGCGATGTACTGATCACGGGCCTGGTTGGCTCGGTGACGGCTCCTCCCGCTCTGAGCTCGGCTTGGGCCCCTGCAGTCAATGAGGTGTTGGCGTATGCCCTGGGTGCCTACCTGATCCTGTTGCCATTGGCGCATGGCGGCTTGTCCTATAATTTCTATGTGAGGCGCTCGCTTCCGCGGCCGTTTCAGGTGGCCCTGGAGCGCTACACAAATTTCTTTGGCTTGATTGTGTGGAGAGTTTTTTCAGTCGACATTGTGAATTTCTTCATTCGAATCTATTCCTGTCCGCAAGGGGGCGAGCAGGATCGACGACCTCTCTCTCACGATGGTTGGGGGCCTCGGTGGCGATTCAAGCACGTCGCCGAGTCTATTGTCCTCGCCTGTATCTTTACGACGCTCAAATATTACCCGAATAACCAGGCACTGTTTAACGACCGACTGCTTCGGTATACCCGGACCTTTTCCCCTGAGAAGGGAGAGCTATTGATTTTTGAGTACGTCAGTTTACGAAAAGAGCCGGATCGATTTGTGTTTTCGCCGGTTGCTGAATATACGGTGGATCCCGCGGCCATGACCGTCGTGGAGCGGGTGATCGATTCCTCGGTGTCTGTGCGGGCGCCGCATGCGGTCTCGCCGGTTCATGAGGGGGTCCGGCCAGGGACCTATGCTCCGGCAGGGGGACGGTAAGAGATATGTGTGGAATTGCAGGTCGGTTTGGTCCTGGCCCAAATCAGATTGTCAACCAGATGGTCGGGGTCCTTGCCCATCGTGGGCCAGATGATGAACATGTGGTGTCGGGGAAAAACTTTGCAATCGGAGCCAGGCGGCTCAGTATTCTGGATCTTCCGGGAGGACGGCAGCCGATCGCCAATGAAACGCAGACAATTTGGGCGGCGCAAAATGGAGAGATTTACAACTTTCCTGCGCTTCGGAAAGACTTGCTCGAGCGTGGACATGTGCTTGAGACCCACTGCGATACGGAAGTCTTGCCTCATCTGTACGAGGAGCATGGGGCGGCCTTCCCCAAGAACATCGACGGTATGTTTGCCGTTGCGCTATGGGATGGCGACGGGCAAATAGGATATCTGGCCCGGGACCGAACGGGGAAGAAGCCGCTCTACTATTGCCTGCATGATCACGCACTGTACTTCGCGTCTGAAATCAAGTCGTTGTTGCACATTCCGGGCTTCACTCGACGTTTGAACTTTGATGCCCTCCACCAATTCCTGAGTTTCAAGCACGTGCCCCATCCGCTTTCGATATTCGAAGGCATTGCCATGCTTCCGCCTGCGCATATGCTGACGTATCGCGTGGGACAGGAACCAGTCGTCAGTCGATACTGGGATCTCAGCTTCGCGGGAACCGATACGAGCGCGGGAATGACGGAGGAAGAGATCACGGACCGGCTGCTTGTACTGCTTCGGCAGGGGGTCGAGCGGCGTCTGTTGTCGGATGTGCCGATCGGGTTCTTTCTGAGCGGTGGCATTGATTCCAGCCTGTCGACGGTGCTTGCGGCAGAGCTCTCGCCGTCCAAGATCAAGAGTTTCACGCTGACGTATTCCCGGGAGTCTACGACCGAAGGGAAAGAGGAGGATCGCCGCTGGGCCCGTTGGGTCGCCGACCGGTATGGAACAGAGCATCACGAGGAAACCATCCAAGTGTCCAGCTTCCCCGAAAACCTCCGCCGCATTTTGTCGTGTTTTGATGAGCCCTATGCAGGCGTAGTCTCGACCTATTTTCTTGCTCAACTCATGAGCCAACACGTCAAGGTGGCACTCTCGGGTGACGGGGCCGACGAACTCTTCGGAAGCTATTTGTCGCATCGCTTAGCCTTTCCTCTCGCCAATTTTCAGACCTATTTGCGGACTGGAAATCCTGCGCTTATTCGGCCTTTTGATCAGCAAGTGGATTTTCTTGCGCGGATGGCTGAGCCCGAAGACTGGGGATGGCGATACAAGTTGCTGGTATTCAGTGATGAGGAAAAAGACGCGCTTTATACTGAAGAGCTCGCCGCGCGCATGCGATCGTACAGTACCCGTGATCGACTCCGCCGTGATTTCTCAGAACTATCGGCTCGTGATCCCTTGAATCGGATACTGGAGTCGGAGTTCAGGACCATCTTCCCTGATCAGGTGTTGGCATTCGTCGATCGCCTTTCAATGGCCCATTCACTTGAGGTTCGCACGGCGTTTCTCGATACGGACTTCGTCACCTTTGTCTCCGGATTGCCAGGAGCCTTGAAGATCAAAGACGGGGAAACGAAGTACTTGCTGAAGAAGCTGGGGCTACGATACTTTCCACCCGAGATGGTGTACCGCAAGAAGGAAGGTTTTCTCATGCCGATCACGCAGTGGCTGTTGCGTGATCTGGAATCATATGTTCGAGAGACCCTCAGCCCCGAGCGACTCGCCAAGCACGGATTGTTTCGAGCGGCCTATGTTCAGGGCCTAGTGGATGCCTTGTATCGGGCGCAACCGGATCATCTCGCCGTCAACAAAGTCTATTCGCTGGTGGTTTTTCAGGAGTGGTATGACTTGTACATGGCCTGAGGCCAAGGGCTCAGGCGTCGCCGACGAAGGTGTGAGCATTCCTGCCTGAATCATGCGCGAGCCTAACCCGCAGTCACCGATCACACTGTGTGTGCTCCAGCCAGGTTATTTGCCCTGGCTTGGCTTTTTTGATCAGATGCGTCGAAGTGATATTTTCGTCCTGTATGACGATGTCCAGTACGACAAGCATGGATGGCGAAATCGTAATCGAATTAAAACTCCGAAGGGGCCTCATTGGTTGACCGTGCCCGTTCGGCATAAGGGATTAGGGTGGCCACGTATCAACGAGGTTGAAATTGACAACCAGACGGCCTGGGGAAAAAAGCACATCGGAACCATCAGGCAATTCTACGCAAAGGCACCATATCTGACTCAATACCTGCCCATGCTGGAAGATCAATTGTTACGGCCCTGGACGCTTCTTGCAGACCTGGATCTGTCTCTCATTGCGTTGATGTGTGAGTGGTTGCAGCTTCAACGAACGGTCATCCGTGCATCATCGCTCGATGTTGAAGGCGACCGGAATGAAAGATTGTGCGCCCTCTGCAAGCATTTCGACGCCACACGGTATCTCAGCGGTGACTCAGCGAAGACGTATCTGGACCGTGAGCTCTTCGCACGAAATGGAATTGAGGTGGCGTGGCAGGGGTTTCAGCACCCCGTGTATCCACAACAGCACGGGGAATTTGTCCCGTTTCTTTCCGCACTCGATCTCGTGTTGAACTGTGGACCGGATAGCGCGGCCATATTACGCGGCCAATGAAAAAGGAGGATTGGTGAAAACCATACTGATTACCGGAGGGGCAGGTTTCATTGGCAGTAACTTTGTGCGCTATCTCTACGAGAAGTATCCGAACTATCGTCTCATCGTGTTGGATGCCTTGACCTATGCGGGGAATGTGAAAAATCTCCCGGTGGACATTAACAATGGTTCCGATGAGCGACTGATGTTCTGGTATGGAAATGTACGAAACGCCGAGTTGGTCGATACCGTGGTATCTCAGGCGGATGTGGTGATCCATTTTGCTGCCGAATCACACGTCACGCGGTCGATTTATGACAACCTGTTATTCTTTGAGACTGATGTATTGGGCACTCAGGCAGTCGCCAATGCTGTGCTCAAATATCGCGATAAGGTGGAACGATTCATTCATATCTCGACATCTGAAGTCTATGGGACCGCGGAGTCGGAGAAAATGTCGGAAACCCATCCATTGCTGCCGATGAGTCCTTACGCATCAGCGAAGTGCGGCGCTGATCGCCTGGTCTATTCGTATTGGCAGACCTATGGAATTCCTTCGATCATCGTCCGTCCGTTCAATAATTATGGGCCGTATCAACACCTTGAGAAGGTGGTGCCGCGTTTCATCACGAGCTGCATTCTCGAGGAACCGATTACGGTTCATGGAGACGGGTCTGCGGCCAGAGACTTTATCTATGTGCAGGATCATTGCGAGGCTCTTGATTTGATTCTCCATGCCGAGCCCAAGCGGATCTTTGGTGAAGTGCTCAATTTGGGGACAGGGCGACACATCAGCCTCATGGAGATCGCTGATACCGTTCGGGCACTGATGAAGCCGAAGAAGAGCCCCATTCAATTTATCGGTGATCGTCCCGGACAGGTGTTCCGCCACACGTGTGATCATTCGAAGGCCGCGAGGATTCTCGGCTGGCAACCGCGCACCTCATTCGAGCAGGGCCTTGAGCGAACAATTCAATGGTATCGGGATAACGAAGCCTGGTGGAGACCACAGATGTGGATGAGGCGGATTCCCATCGTCACAGCCGCCGGCAAGCGGGAGTTACACTAAGATGAGCATTCCTTTCTATCGCCATGATTTAGGCGAGCCGGAAATTGAGGCGGTGCGGAAGGTCCTCGCCGGGCCGATTCTGACGACGGGGGAAGTGGTCGAGTCCTTTGAACGACGCTTCGCGGCCTATCTTGGCATTCAGCATGCGCTGGCCGTCACGAGTTGTACCGGTGCGCTTCATCTCTCCCTCTTGGCATTAGGGATCGGTCCTGGCGACGAGGTGATTACGACGCCGATGACCTTCATCGCCTCCTCCACGGCCATCCTCGAGGCTGGTGCAACGCCGGTCTTTGTTGATGTGGAATCGCAGACGGGCAACCTGGATGCAAACAACATTGAGGCGGCGATCACGCCACGGACCAAGGCCATTCTGCCTGTTCACCTGTACGGGCAGATGTGCGATATGGTCACCATCCGGAAGATTGCCGACGAGCATGGCCTGTTTGTGATCGAGGATGCCGCCCATTGCCTTGAAGGTGTTCGTGATGGAGTCAAGCCGGGAGAGTTGGGAGATACGGCGTGCTTCTCCTTTTATGCGACCAAGAACCTCACCTGCGGAGAGGGGGGGGCTCTTGTGACCAAGAATAAAGAGGTCGCTGAAAAGCTTCGCCTGCTCAGGCTCCATGGCATGACAAAAACCGCAGCGGATCGTCACCGCGAGGGCTATCAGCATTGGGACATGACCGTGTTGGGCTGGAAGTACAACATGGATAATATTCATGCCGCGCTCCTTCTTCCTCAAATGGATCGTATTGAACAGAGTTGGTCCAAGCGTGATGCCGTGGCCCGTTTGTATGAAGGATTGCTGGCGGATTGTCCTGGTCTGTCCATGCCGAAAACCCATCCGCATGTGCGCCATGCCAGGCACCTCTTTCCGGTGTTTGTGGAGGGAGGGTGTCGAGACGCAATTATCCAAGGCTTCCAGCAGGAGGGAATCGGCAGTGTGGTGAATTATCGCGCGATCCACCTGCTGACCTACTTTCGGGAAACATTTGGGTTTTGCATCGGCGAGTTCCCGAATGCCGAAAAGATTGGTGAGAGCGTGGTGTCCCTACCGTTTTATCCGGCGATGACCGAAGCCCAGACAACACAGGTTGCGGCAACACTGAAGCGTCTCTTGAAGGCACGGATGTGATCCTGTAACGGCCCGGCAGAGAGTTAGTTTCTGTGCACAATTGAGTGTGTAATCCGACTTTCCGTACCCAGGAGTCCGAGTCCTGGCCTCACAGCACCTCTTCGGGATCACCCACGTGTCTACCCTAAAACTTTCACTGGTAGGGCTTGGGGCACGAGTGATTCTCCTGGTCATCAATATGATCAGTGTGATTCTGCTTGCCCGATATTTGGAGCCTCAAGGCCGCGGTGAGTATTTCCTGTTTCAGACGCTTGTGTCAGTGCTCAGCGTGGTGGGGGATTTCGGGCTCTCACAAAGCGCGAACGTCTTTGTCGGCCGGAACGCCGATCGCAAACAGCTCATCCATGCATTTGTCAGTAAGGCGGCGATCATCTTGTGGTGTGCGATGAGTTGCATCGGGGGGGTGGTGTTGTGGGTGGCGGGCGAGCAGCTCTTGCATGATTTCCCGGCGCGTTGGCAATGGGCCGCATTTGCAATCCTGCCATGCATGCTGTATGCGGGGTTCTGGAATAATATCATGATCGGATTAGGAGAAATTTCTCTTCTGAATGGGGTGCAGCTCGTGATAGGGCCCGTGCAATTAGTCCTCATTCTCGTGCTTGTTGTCGGGTTGTCCGGAGGAGTGGCCTCAGCGGTGATCCTGTATCTTGTTACCATGCTGCTTCAATGTGTACTCATGTTGAGCGTCTCTAGTCGTTTGGGATTACTTGGCGGAAACGAGTATACGGAGGTCGGCTTATCGCGACAGATGCTGGCATTTGGCCTTCGGGCCTATCCTAATGCCATCGCGACCATGGGATGGATGCGCATTCCCGTATTTATGCTCAATGCGTTTCACGGACCCGCTTCAGTGGGAGTGTTTTCCGTGGCACAGCAATTGGCGGAGAGGGCGTTGATGCCCATCCAAGCCGCACAAGATGCCATCTATGGAAAGATGTCGGCGCTATCACCGCGTGAAGCGATCGCGGCGATGAATCGGTACATAAGAATGGTGGTTTCTGGGATGGTTGCAAGCACGGTGGTGGCCATGCTGCTGGCGCCTTGGGTTGTGGCGGTGCTGTTTGGTCCGGCCTATCAGCCGACGGTGCATGTATTCTGGGTTCTTCTCATCGGAGTGGTATGTGTGAGTGTGTCCATGATTGTCAGCACCTATGTGTTGGGGCAGAGGGGGCGTCCCGGTCTGCTCTCTCTCCTTGCCGGGGCGAATGCGTGTATTTGTCTGACGGCGAGCTACTGGCTCATTCCGGCATGGGCAGAGATGGGGGCGGCCATCGCTCTGGCGCTGACTCAAGCCGTGGGGGCTGTTGTGGTGTTTGGTCTCTATTCGGTAATTTCCTCTGCGACTCTGCGCGAAACACTCCTGCTCACAGCGGAGGATATCGCCAGTGTGTTGAAACAACTTGGTAAATTGACATGGCGGAAGGGCGCGCAGAGGTGACATCGGCCAATCCCGTCAGGGTGTTACATCTGATTGACGGATTGGGTGGCGGCGGATCCGAGCGGTGGGTGTGGGATATTGTGCGTCTCTCTCAGCCGGCTCTGTGCAAGCATTACGTCATCACGTTCTATCCGGACAATGCACAGTGTGTCTATTCTGAGCCGTTACGCAGTCGAGCTGCCTACGGGCAACCCAGGCACAGTGTGATCCTGCAATGGCTTGAACGAGGCGTTTGCAAACTGGCGCCTATCCCGTACCTATTGCCCATTCGCAAGGGGCTCTCGGCTCTTTGGTGCCTGCTGAATGTTCTGTCCGTGACATGGTATGTAGCCGTGGCTCTCGTCAAACTGACTCCCGAGGTCGTTCACGTTCATACCTTCCGAGGACTTAGGGCCGGGGTGCTGATGAGTCGACTCTTTCGTGTGCCGCTGGTCCACTCGGTACCGGCTCTCTTTGCTCAAATGACTGATGCAGGGTTTAAGGGAATACCTCGTTTTTATGAGTCGCAAGAGCGATGGATCGCTCGCTTTGTGACGGGTGCTTCAGTCTCGGAACTGCTCTCCGTTGGGATTTCGAAAAGAAAGATCATGGCGATCCACGGGACCATAGATCTGGAGTCGGTCAACAGTGTACGTGCGCAAAAAACACACTACTATTCCGCCATACGGCGTGAGTTAAAGTTATCGCCGGATTCGCTGATCGCGCTATCGGTAGGGAGACTGCATCCATCCAAAGGGCATCTCTTTGCACTCGAAGCCATGCAGACTCTCGTCCGTCAATTCCCACAGCTACATTGGATAGTCCTTGGTGAAGGGGACCAACGGGAGATGTTGGAGACTCGTGCACGGTCGCTCGATCTTGAGAAGCATGTGCATTTGCTCGGGTTCCAGCGAGAGCCCTTGCCCTACTATGCAGCAGCCGACCTGTATCTCAGGACGCCGATATTTGAGAGCGAAAACTTATCCAGCTATCAGGCCATGGCGATGGGCCTTCCGGTTGTCGGATTTGATACAGGGTGTGAAACGGAACTGCTAGTGAAAAGCGGCCACGGCGTGTTGGTTTCCACAATGAACACGGAAGCACTTGCAAGGGCCGCCGCGGGGATCTTGAGTCTTCCTGACCGAGGTGTGCGGATTGGCGCACGTGGAGCGGAATATTGCCGCCAACATTTGGATATCGCACGAACCATTTCTGAGTTGACTGATCTTTATCGTTGTTTGGGAAGAAAAGAGGACGGTGATGGTCCGTCCCTCATGACGGTCTGATGGTGATCAGCGGCTACGTGCGGAGTTCGACAGGATGAAGGTAACGTTAGTCATCGCTGCGTTGTCCGCAGGCGGGGCAGAACGAGTCATTTCAACTATGGCTAATTTCTGGGCTCGCCGGGGCTGGCCCATCACGATCGTATCGTTTGATGACTGCAAGACCGTGCCATTCTTCGAACTTGCTCAGTCAGTGCGGCATTCTCCTCTTGGTCTGTTACAGGACTCGGCCGGTCTTATTGCTGGGATATGGAACAATATCCGACGAATTATGAGGTTGCGCCGGACGCTGGCGTGCACCAATTCAGACGCCATCATCAGCTTTGGCGAAAAGACAAACGTGACGACCTTGATCGCGACATGGGGCATGCCAACGCGAGTCATCGTGTCGGAGCGTACTGATCCGCATATGCACGTGATTGGGCGAATATGGAGTGCATTACGCTGGTGCGTCTATGCCAGAGCCGATCGCATCGTCGTTCAGAGTGCTGGTGCTCGAGAGTATTTTTTGCCCAACTTTCGGCGCACACTCACGATTATTCCGAATCCCGTTCCTGCCGTATCCAACGTGCAACTCGTCCCGGAGGACCATTCTACTCGACGCGTCATTCTTGGGGTGGGACGCCTTTCCGCAGAAAAGGGTTTTGAGAATCTCTTATCTGCGTTCGCGCAGATTAGGCCTCAATATCCAGACTGGACCATGACCATTATCGGGGAAGGGCCGCAGCGACCTGCCTTGGAAGCACTACGCGAAACCCTCGGTCTTTCGAATTCTGTGTCTCTCCCCGGTCTTGACCCCACGCTCTGGGATCGCTCCAGCAGCGTGGGGCTATTTGTCCTCTGTTCGCATTTCGAGGGATTTCCCAACGCATTGTGTGAAGCCATGGCTCATGGAATTCCGGTGATTGCCACGGACTGTCCGAGTGGTCCTCGTGAGATTATTGAACATGGGAAGAATGGATTGCTGGTGCCCCCTGCTGATGTACAGGCATTGGCCGATGCCATGGCGTCTCTGCTCTCGGATCCAGCTCGCAGGACCCACATGGGCCATTGCGCGACAGACATCACGCAACGGTTTGGGCTGGAGAAGGTGATGAGGATGTGGGAGGATGTGCTCCCACGCACCAGGGATTAAATGCGGAGTATCATGACCCAACACGTTGAGGAAGTCCAAGCGGGACAACGCTTTGAGTTCGGCCGCAATTGGCGAAAATTTCTCGATGAGCTCAGTGAAGAGCGAATAAGTAGGGCTGAATATTCACTTCAGGAGATGTTAGGGATGAAAAGCCTCATTGGCTTTCGCGTCCTCGATATTGGATCAGGGAGTGGGCTATTTAGCTTGGCGGCAAGGAGGCTGGGGGCGTCCGTTCAATCGTTTGATTATGACCCTCAGTCTGTTGCATGCACGGCTGAACTCAAGCGGCGTTATTTTGAACATGATCAGCACTGGCGTATTGATGAGGGATCGATTCTGGATGAGGGGTACGTGCGTACGTTGGGGACGTTCAATGTCGTATATTCTTGGGGTGTACTGCACCATACGGGGCGGATGTGGCAGGCATTGGAGCATGCCGCGTCCTTAGTTGCGGAAAATGGGCAGCTCTTCATCGCGATCTATAACGATCAGGGCGGCGCAAGCCGTCGGTGGTTGTTGGTAAAGCGTCTCTACAATTGGCTGCCCCGCTGGGCAAAGTTTGCGGTGTTATGGCCGTCATGTGTTCGCCTTTGGGGGCCCACCATTTTCCGTGATCTTCTGTCGGGCAACCCGTTTCGCACGTGGGTCAGCTATAAGCAGCAGCGAGGGATGTCGCCATGGCGCGATATCGTGGACTGGGTTGGTGGCTACCCATTCGAAGTGGCAAAACCGGAAGGCATGTTTGATTTTTTTTCTGCGAAGGGGTTCGTCCTGAAAAAATTAAAAACGTGTGGTGGCGGGCACGGCTGCAATGAGTTTGTATTTGAGCGTGCACGACGCTCCTGAAACCGCCCCTGTCATGATGCGTCGTGTCGCCAAAACCCTATGGAATCGCTGGCCGCTAGTCAAGGCGGCGATTCTTGTCCTGGATGATTTGAGATGGGGAATTCGACTGCGCCGCGGACAGATCGATACGGATTCCGGCGCGACCCACGCCTCTCTGCCTGATACGGAGTCCGTGCGATACATTGAAGAAGTCTTTGCCGCCTACAAAGAGTACGGCAAGATCGACACGTTTGTCGGGAGTGTTGCCGAAGTGGGGCCAGGAGACAATGCGGGCGTAGCCATGCTGATGCGGCGTGATGGTTGCCGGCAGGTCGATCTCGTTGATCGGTTTGCAAGTCGACGTGAACATGCGAAGCAACAGCAAATCTATGACGCATTATCTGCCAAGTATCAACTGGAGTGGCTCAGGAACGGACGAAGTTGGAATGATCGGGAGTTGGCAGGGATTGTTCCCAAGATCGGTCAGTCGGCCGAACAACACTTTAAAGCCTGCGTCGGAAACCAGAGCCTGAAATATGATGTCATCGTCTCTCGTTCCGTATTGGAGCACCTGTATGATCCGCTGGGTGCGTTGGAACACATGGCGCTTAGCCTGAAGCCCGGTGGCCGGATGGTGCATAAGATTGATTTGCGCGACCATGGGCTATTCACGCCGCAGCACCACGAGCTCACATTCCTTCGCTTTCCTCACCGTCTGTACCAATTGATGACAAGAAATTCCGGACGGCCAAATCGCATTCTGTTTCATCGGTATCGAGAGGTATGCGAGCGGTTACGGTCTCAGCTTCACATCGAATACGCAGTGTACGTGACGCGCCTAACCGGTATTGGGGATATCGTGCCACATCAATTGTATGAGGATATTCCCGCTGTCATCTGGAAGCGGGCAGCAGAGCATGTCGACCAATATCGAGCCAAATGTTCCAGCGAGTTTCAATCCGTTGACAGTCGTGATCTCGCCATCGCGGGGATATTTCTGGTCATGACGAGAGCGTGAGTGCCTCACGAATGCCGTATCCTGCTCGAATTCTCTTTCTCGCCCGCTCTCTCAACTATGGTGGAAGTGAACGACAGTTGGTGGCGTTGGCCATTGGCCTTCATCAGGAAGGCCAGTCTGTGGCTGTTGCGACGTTTTATCCTGGCGGGCCATTTCAGCACTCACTTGAGTCGGCCGGGGTGTCCGTTTCCTCACTCGGAAAACATTCTCGGTGGGGTCTCGTGGGTTTTGCCTGGCGTCTGATCAGACTCGTCCGTAGAGTTCGGCCGAAAATTCTGCATGGGTATCTCGGTACGTCGAACATTCTTGCCGTATGCCTGAAGCCGTTTTGCCCTGGAATGAAAGTGATTTGGGGGGTACGTGCTTCGAACATGGAGCTGGAACGGTATGGCTGGCTTGACCGACTGTTGTATTGGATCGAGTGCAGGTTATCGCAGTGTGCCGATGTCATTATCGTAAATTCTCATGTGGGTCTTGATTACGCAGTTAGTCATGGATTCCCTCGGGAGAAGATGGTAGTGATTGCCAACGGAATTGACACGGAGCGGTTTTATCCTGATCGTCACGCGCGTGCGCGCGTGCGGGCGATGTGGGGGATTCGGGCCGAGGCGTACCTTATTGGTCTCGTGGGTCGATTGGATCCTATGAAGGGGCACATGACCTTCGTGCGTGCGGCGGCCGTATTGATGACGCAGCGGCCGGATGTCCGATTTGTTTGTGTGGGTGATGGGCCAGAATTATATCAGCGAAGGCTAGTGGCTTTGACTGAGGAACTGGGACTGAAGGATCGGCTCCACTGGGTGCCCGCCAGTGAAAACATTGCGTCACTCTACAATGCATTTGATATCGCCACGAGTGCGTCCTACTACGGTGAAGGATTTTCAAACGCCATTGGCGAAGCGATGGCTTGTGGCATCCCCTGTGTGGTGACCGATGTGGGAGATGGGAAACTGATAGTTGGTGAGACGGGGAGCGTGGTTGCCGCGGGCGATCCAAAAGCGTTGGCCCTCGCATGGAAGAATATGTTGGCGATGGAGACTGCCGAGCGGGAGCGACAAGGGCAGTGCGCGCGCGCGCGGATCGTACAAAACTTTAGCCTCGCTCGGCTTATCCAGTCTACGTCTCAAGTCTTTAACGCAGTCGAGCCACTCCGGCAGTAACGGACATGCCGTCATGACAGGGTATAGGGACGAGAAGAAGAAAACGGCGATTCGTGAACGGTTCGATCGCCTTGCCGAAGATCGAGAATATTGGCAGGGAAAGGGGAGTTATTACTATCAGGATCAGCAACGCTACTATCGATTTCTCATTCCTGATGGATTACGGGTGCTGGAAATCGGGTGTGGCCTTGGGGATCTCTTAGCGGCGGTCAAACCGTCTCGTGGGCTTGGGATAGATGTTAGTGAAGTGATGGTGGCAGCGGCATCTCGTCGCCACCCGTCTCTCGAATTTCGTACGTGCGACGTCGACGCGCTGGACTTGGGTGAAACATTTGACGTCATTATCCTGGCCGACGTATTGGGCCACTTCCTTGATGTGGAATCCGTGCTCAAACGATTGCGATCTGTGTGTACGTCCAAAACCAGAATTGTCATCTCCTACTATAATTTTCTATGGGAGCCAGCGGTACGGTTCGCGGAAGCCTGTGGGTTAAAAATGCCTCAACAGGAACAGAGCTGGCTCTCGCCCAGAGACATCGATAATTTGCTGCACCTCGCCGACTTTGAGGTGGTGAAAGTAGAACAGCGACTGTTGATGCCGAAGTATGTTCCTGTCGTGTCCACCCTCCTGAATAGGTTTCTGGCATTCGTGCCTGGACTGAATCGACTCTGTCTGTCCCACTATGTTGTGGCTCGCATGCGAGGCCCGCGGCAAGCGGACGAGTATTCGACGACGATTGTGATTCCGTGCCGGAATGAACGGGGCAATATTGAGCCGGCCATAAGACGAATTCCTGCATTTGGAGGACCTCAGGAGATTCTGTTTGTCGATGGGCATTCGACGGATGACACGCCCGCCGAAATCACTCGCGTCATTGGCCAGTTTCCCGACAAGGATATCAAATTGCTGATTCAGGATGGGAAGGGAAAGGGCGATGCGGTTCGTAAAGGCTTTGCGCAGGCTAAGGGGGATATTGTGATGATCTTGGATGCAGACCTGACAATGCCTCCGGAAGACCTCCCGAAGTTTTACGATGCCATTGCGAGTGAGAAGGGAGAGTTCATTAATGGGTGTCGATTGGTGTACCCCATGGAAGGTGAAGCGATGCGGTTCCTCAATCTGCTCGGCAATAAGTTTTTCAGTATGGCGTTCTCGTGGTTATTGAACCAGCGGATCAAGGACACGCTTTGCGGCACCAAGGTGCTCTTCCGAACCGACTATGAGCGAATTGCCGACAACCGAGCCTACTTTGGAGATTTCGATCCGTTCGGAGATTTTGATCTGTTGTTCGGAGCGTCAAAGCTCAACCTAAAGATGATCGAGGTTCCTATCCGATATCAGGATCGCACCTATGGAACCACCAACATCCGTCGATTTGCTCACGGATGGCTGCTTCTCAAGATGACGATCTATGGATTTTTCAGGCTGAAGGCCGTGTAATGTCGGATGAGGTCTTGCGGCAGCATCATGCCGTCTGGGAACAGAAGCCGATATTACGACTGCTGTATACGGAATGGTATAAAGAGATCACGTGGTGGCTTCAGCCGGGAAAAACTCTGGAGGTTGGCGGCGGGACGGGAAATTTAAAAGAGTTTTCCCAGGACGTTCTGTGCACGGATATTACCCGTCTCCCCTGGTTAGATGCCGTCACCGATGCGCAGTTCCTTCCGTTTTTGGCGAACAGTCTGGACAATATCGTTCTCTTTGACACGTTGCATCACATCGAAAATGTCACACTGTTTCTAGACGAAGCGTTGCGTACACTTCGCCCGTACGGGCGCATCGTGATCATGGATCCCTATATTTCGTGGCTCTCGTGGCCGATCTATCATTTTCTGCATCCGGAACCAGTCGATTTTTCCCATAACCCGCTTCACCTCCGAGCGACGCAGTGCGATCGCAAGCCGTTCGATGCCAACCAAGCGATTTCCACGCTGTTATTTGAGCGGTCGTACGACGAGTTTCGGGCCCACTATCCTCAGTTTGAGATGCGGCTTCGCCGGCGCATGGCCTTTTTCGCCTATCCGCTCAGTGGTGGGTTTGAGCATCCTTCACTCGTGCCGATGCGATGGGTACGGCCGCTTCTCAGAATAGAAAACGCGCTTAGCGTCCTGAGTCGATTTCTCGCCTTTCGAATATTGGTGGTGCTTGAAAAACAAGGGTGACGTGCGCACAGACCGATCACTCTGGCTTGGATGGGTGCTCGTGTGTTGCGGGATCCTCGGAGCGGTCTGGTCGATAGTCCATGGTGCGCCTCAATTGAGGCAGGCCCTCAGAGAGCCTGTCATTCTTGGGCTCGACGAGCATCTGACGAATATTGAACCGAAGCAGATTTCCTGGTTACGCGAAAGCGCGGGGGGGCGATGGGGGCGTTACGGCTGGTACCTTGCTCCACATGAGCAAGGAAGCCTTCGGATTCAATTGCCATTTTCCAAGGTGGGGATCCTCAAACTCCGTTTCTGGGCCTACAGTGCCGGCTCACTCATTGTTCGGGTTGAGGAAGGAACTCGGGTACATCAGATCTCTACCGAAGAACTCGATAGTCGGCAGATTCGCATTCCTATCCAAGGTCCGACCGAGCTCACGCTTAGTGCATCCAACCAGATTTCGGAAGAGCAGCTTATTCTGGACCGGTTTTCCGCCACGTGGTCGGAGGAGGATGATCGACTTCCATCCTATATGCCCTTGGCGCTCGGGATTGCCGTGATGCTTGCGGGCGTGCTGGTGTTGAGACCACGCGGTGTTACCGTTGGCTGGCGCGAATGGGTCGCTGTGGCCGCCATCCTGGGCGCTACGCTTGTGGGGGCTGAAGAACGATGGCAGTTTCTCGATATGGCTCGCGGGCATCCGGTCGATTCCGATGTCGTGAGTTATATGGCCTATGCTCGCAGTTTTGATTGGTTTGCCACAGGACATGGCTTCTATTCGGGGTCCTTCGGCGAGCGAGAGCCACTCCATGTCGCCGGTTTGAATGTCTGGTTTCAATTGTGGGGTGATACTTTTCCAGCTATCCGACTCTACACAGTCACGCAGTCGGTCCTTTTTATTGCCGCATGTGGAGTGTTTGTGTGGCAGGTAAGCGGTAAATGGTTTCTGGGGGCTGCAGCCTCCTGGGTGCTGGCCCTCAATCAAGTTGTGGTGGAGGAGTCTGTGCGGGGACTGCGCACAGAAAGTATGACACTGTTATTGCTTGTGGCAATAAGCCTGTGGCTGCGAGCGAGAGGTTGGCGTGGGGCCGTGTTGTTGGGAACCGCCATTGGATCAATGGCTCTCTTGCAATCTCCGGCGATTACCATTGTGTCGGGGTTGCTTGGGGTGGGCTGGGCGGTGAATGTCTGGCGTGAACGATACGGGTACGAGGTGTTGCCGCCTAGCCAGTGGAAATTAGCGCACGTAGTTTTTGTCGGCGTGGTAGCGGTCGCCCTGTACATTCCCCATACCTATGGGCTGTATACCGTCTATGGAGATCCCGCGAAGCCATCCAACGGATATGCACGATGGAATGCTAACTTCGAATTTCCTGAACGCATAGGCACGCAGGGTTTTCCCACTGCAGCGGAGTTTGCCGCAAATCCATATGCCGGTCCTCGACTTACCTACGGTGAATATCTATTTGGCCTTCATAGTATTCCGGCTCTTCTCAAGGGCCAGATCGTTGGGTGGATAGAATCTACGAGCTATATGAGCACGTCTGTCACCCCGCATGTAAAAGAGTACATTTTCCTGTTTCACGCGAGTGGAATGTCGGCAGTTCTTCGCCACATAACGGGTGTGGTGATAGTAGTTTTTGCTCTCTCGCTGTCGCTTACTGTCATTGGGTGGCTGGATTTGTGGAGATGGCCGCAACTCTGGTGGGTCCCATTTCTCTCCCTCTGGGGGACATGGTATGCGGCGTTTCTCTACAGTGTGAGACTGGTGGAGCCTTTCAGACACACCGGGCACGTCTATCCAGTGCTGATTCTCTGTTTGCTATGGGGTAGCTACCGAGTGGTTCAGTGGATGCATACTTGGGTTTCAGCAATGGGAACACGTCTGTGACGGAGGCTTTTGGGGATTCGGCTGTGGGTGAATAGGGACTGGTATGTCTTGTTTCACGGCGGCTGAAACCACTGAACGAGGAGGTCACCACTCCGTGTGCCCTTCCAGCGCATGGGTATGTCAGTCAATTGCAGGCCAGCGGGAATACAAGCGCAGGATTTTCTGCCAGGCTCGGCTCACCCCACCCTCTCCAACATGTATCTCGAGATCAGGCCTGCCGATCTCGTGCTGGTTTTCTATCAAGCGGAAAGAGCGGATTCGGAGCAATTCGCAGTTCAGAGAGACCGTCGCTTCTCTCTACTTCCATGCTAAGCGCTGAGTGTGTATGATCGCAACGATAGGATCATGACTGTCAGAGTCTTTGCATCATGTTGGGCGTGGCATGTTTGTTTGCACTAGGCGTACTTTCCGTTGGCGTCAGTTAGATGATGGATTGACGGAGGGGCGATGATTTCCGAGCTTCCTAAGGATAGAGAGCCCGTGTTGTCATAACGTTGCTCGTGTCGGCCCCTCTACTTCGTCAGGTACATCTCTTCCTCCGGTAACGTTCGCGGCTCCTCTCTATGATTCACATCGTCCATGTTATTTCCGATCTCGATGCGGGGGGTGCCGAGGTCATGCTTGCCAAACTGGTGAGAGGAATGGACGGCGCTCGATTCTCCAATACCGTGGTGTCTTTGACGGATGAAGGCCAGTTAGGTGAACAGATCAAATCGTCCGGAGTTGCCGTGCATACGCTAGGGATGAAGCGTGGGCGGCCGGATGTGTCGGCACTCCCAAAACTGCTTCGACTCCTGAAAGTCATTCGTCCGACCATTGTGCAGAGTTGGCTCTATCATGCCGATCTGTTAAGCACCCTGGCTGTGAAACTGGCCGGCTCTCCAACCCTGATCTGGAATGTGCGGTGTTCGGACATGGACCTGACGCGGTATTCAGCGCTGACGCAATGGACTCAAAAGATACTGGCTTGCTGCGCAAGCATTCCAGCTGTGGTGATCGCGAATAGCGAGGCTGGAAAACGACAGCACGAGCGGTTGGGGTACCGTCCACGGCGTTGGGTCCTCATTCCCAATGGGTTTGATACGGAGCAGTTTCGTCCTGATTCCTGCACGCGGCTATCTCTTCGACAGGAATGGCAAGTGCCGGGCGATGCAGTTATTATCGCACTCGTGGCCCGTGTCGATCCCATGAAGGACCACGAGACATTTCTCCATGCTGCGCAATTGGCGGCCCAGGTCAGACGAAATGTATATTTTGTCCTTGCGGGTAAGGACACGGAGAGGTTGACCTCCGCTGTCGTCGCCAAAGGTTTGGCAGCTCGGACTCGATTGTTGGGCTATTGCCGTCGCATGGAAGGTATATTCCCCGGTGTGGATGTGGTGTGCCTGAGTTCTGCATTCGGAGAGGGGTTCCCGAATGTCCTTGGGGAGGCGATGGCCTGCGGCATTCCGTGTGTGGCCACAGATGTGGGTGATGCTCGTGGCATTCTCGGTGAGACGGGACTCGTGGTGCCTGCTCGAGATGCTGTCGCGCTTGCCGGTGCCATAACGGACCTGATCGATCGAGGGCCTGAGTCGCGTGCAAAGCTCGGGCGCGCTGCACGCGCACGGATTGAAGCCGAATACTCCTTGCCACGTATCGTTGATCGGTATGCTGCCCTGTATGCCGATGTCCAATCCGGCAAATCCTCGGCCCATTAAGGAGTGAGGCGGGTAGGGGCTCACGTTTCACTGTAATCAGACGGCGGTATACGAACGCATGTGCGGAATTGCTGGCATCCTGGGATCATCTACCACCGAGATAGCATCGGGTGTTCGGAACATGGTGGCGGCGATCCGTTACCGCGGCCCTGACCATGCTGGACTTTGGTGCGACGAGGAGCAGGAAATTGGGCTCGGTCACGCACGGCTTTCCATCTTAGATGTCTCCCCTGAAGGACATCAGCCGATGGCCTCGACCAGCGGCCGCTACGTGATTTCCTATAACGGAGAAATCTACAACTTCTCTGAGTTGCGAGCTGAACTGGAACAGAGCGGCGTGACGTTTCGAGGCCATTCTGACACAGAAGTGATGCTCGCCCACTTTGAAACGTGGGGCATTGAACAGGCGATAGGGCGTTTTGTGGGGATGTTTGCCTTTGCCGTGTGGGACAAGCACACGCGCACGCTCAGCCTGGGACGTGATCGTCTGGGGGAAAAGCCTCTGTACTATGGTTGGCAAGGACAGACCTTCCTCTTCGGATCGGAACTCAAAGCGCTCAGGGCGCACCCGGAATTCCGAGCCGACATAGACCGCAATGCCGTGGCATTGTTTCTGCGGCATAATTACATTCCCACTCCGTATTCGATCTATCAGGGTATTTCCAAACTGTCGCCAGGCTGCGTTCTTACGGTGTCGCTGTCACGGCGACATCCACAGATTGTGCCTTACTGGAGCGACAAACAGGCGATAGAAAGAGGGCGTGCCCATCCGTTTGAGGGGAACGATTCAGCGGCGATTTCCGAACTAGAAGGCTTGTTAACGACCACTATTGGCCAGCAGATGGTGGCCGATGTCCCTCTGGGTGCGTTCCTTTCCGGCGGGGTGGATTCATCAACCGTCGTGGCATTGATGCAAGCGCAATCGAGTCGGCCGGTCAAAACCTTCACCATCGGCTTCGACGAGGAAGGATATGATGAGGCTCCATACGCTCAGTCGGTAGCACGGCACTTGGGGACAGATCATATAGAACTGTATGTGCTGCCCAAAGAGGCCATGAACGTCATCCCGCGTTTACCGGCGCTCTACGATGAGCCGTTTGCTGACTCGTCACAGATTCCGACCTTTTTAGTCAGCCAGCTGGCTCGTCGACACGTCACGGTCAGTCTTTCTGGCGATGGCGGTGATGAATTATTTGGCGGGTACAATCGGTATTTTTGGGCGACGAATATCTGGCGCCGTATCGGATGGGCCCCCCAATCATTGCGTACGGCTTTGGCAGGTGCCCTGACCGCTCTACCGCCTTCGGCATGGAATGGTATGTTCAGGAGCCTGTCACGAATTCTGCCGACAGGCTGGCGGTACGCCAATCCAGGGGACAAACTTCACAAATTGGCCGATATGCTAGCGATGAGAACGCCAGAGGAAATCTATTTCGACTTGGTGTCGCACTGGAAAGCTCCAACGGACGTGGTGCGTGGTACGTATGAACCCCCCACAATATTGACCGATCCGGCCCAATGGGTGAACCTGCCGGATTTTGAGCAACGCATGATGTACCTGGATCAGGTCACGTATCTTCCGGACGATATCCTGACGAAGGTGGATCGTGCCGCGATGGGGGTCTCGCTGGAGACGCGCGTGCCGTTTTTGGATCATCGGGTGTTGGAGTTTGCCTGGTCGCTCCCGTTATCGATGAAGATTCGTCATGGCCAAGGTAAATGGCTTTTGCGCCAAGTGCTTTATCGTCATGTTCCGAAAGCACTCATTGAGCGTCCCAAGATGGGGTTTGGTGTTCCCCTCGACAAATGGCTTCGTGGACCATTAAAGGGGTGGGCAGAGGAGTTGCTGGGTGAGGCACGGCTGCAGCGTGAAGGCTATTTCGATTCTCGCCCCATTCGGTCGAAATGGGCAGACCATTTGAGCGGCGAGCGGAACTGGTCGTATTACCTGTGGGATGTACTCATGTTTCAGGCGTGGTTAGAAGCCAATTCATGAGGTTGCCCAAGCTACTGTTTGTCGTCACAGAGGACTGGTATTTCGTCTCCCATCGGCTCCCGCTCGCCGTTGCGGCGCAGCGGGCTGGCTTCGACGTGGCAGTGGCCACGCGCGTGGGTGGCTGTGGCGAGACGATTCGTGCGGCAGGACTTCGTCTGATTCCGTTCAACCTTTCTCGTAGCCGCGGCAATCCCCTGCAAGAAATTGCAATGCTCGTGCGGCTGTATCGGCGTGAACGGCCGCAGATCGTGCACCACGTGGCACTCAAACCCGTGATGTATGGCGTGCTCGCCTCCAAGCTTACCGGTGTTCCCCATGTGGTCAATGCCGTGGCCGGGTTGGGCTGGTTATTCACGTCGAGTGGACTCGCGGCCCACACTCTGCGTCCGGTGATTTGCTGGCTGCTGGCGTGGTTACTTGGTGCGACGCAGAGCCGGACTATCGTACAGAACCCAGACGACTTCCGTCTCCTGGCCGCGGAGGGAGTGCCGGAGGATCGTCTGCGTCTGATCCGCGGCGCAGGGGTGAATACGGAGGTTTTCACTCCCGCTCTCGCATTACCACCGGAACCTGTGACGGTGTTGTTCTCGGCGCGGATGTTGCTGGACAAGGGGGTCGGTGAATTTGTCGAAGCCGCACGTGTGTTGACGCAGGCAGGGGTAACAGCTCGCTTCGTATTGGTGGGCGATCCTGATCCCGGGAATCCGGCTTCAGTGTCTGCGGCGGCCTTGCGTGCCTGGCATGGAGAGAATGGCGTCGAGTGGTGGGGCCGGTGCGACAATATGCCGGATGTGTTCCACACAGCACACATCGCATGCCTGCCGTCTTATCGGGAAGGCCTCCCGAAGGCGTTGTTGGAGGCGGCGGCCTGCGGTCTGCCGATCGTCACCACTGATGTGCCTGGATGCCGGGAAATTGTGCGTGATGGAATGAATGGCTTTCTGGTGCCGGTGCGAGACGCGCAAGCACTCGCTGCCGCCCTTCGCCGCTTAATTGAACACAGCGCGCTCCGCAGAGAAATGGGGCGGCGCGCACGTGAAATTGTTCTGGCGGAGTTTTCGCAAGAGCGGGTCATTCAGGAAACCCTCTCGGTCTATCAGGAACTGGCCCAGTGAAAGTATTGGTGACCGGCGCCTCCGGCTTTGTTGGTACTGCCACGTGCAGTCGACTTGTGATGCAGGGCATGGATGTTCTTGGCGTAGGACGGGACGTGCCTGCCAAACCAGTGCAAGAGGTGGAATACCGCCTTGTCGGAGAACTCGGACCCACTACCGACTGGCGCGGGGTGCTGGTCGGAGTGGATACTATCGTGCACTGCGCCGCGCGCGTGCATGTGATGCGGGAAACGGTTGCTGACCCGGCGACTGCGTTTCACACGGCCAATGTTCTCGGCACGCTACAACTTGCCCGACAAGCGGCCGCGCAAGGCGTCAGACGATTTGTGTTTTTGAGTTCGGTGAAGGTGCATGGTGAGGGCGGGTTGAATGCGTATCGCGAAACCGATGTGCCGGCGCCTCGAGACGCCTATGGAGTCAGTAAGTATGAGGCGGAGGTTGGATTGCGAGAGATAGCGACAGACGCGGGGATTGAGCTGGTGGTTGTGCGACCGCCACTCGTGTACGGCCCAGGCGTCAAAGCGAATTTCCGGTTGTTGATGCAGGCATTGTCCCGTGGTATTCCCTTGCCGCTGGGAGCCATTCACAACCTTCGCAGTTTGGTCGGGCTGGGCAATCTTGTCGATCTGATCGCCACGTGCATCGAGCATCCGAGAGCAGCCAATGAAACGTTTTTGGTCAGTGACGGTGAGGATCTTTCCACGACGGGGTTGATTCACCGTCTCGCTGTGGCCATGGACCGTCCGGCGCGCTTAGTGTCCGTCCCAGGAACGCTGCTTACGCTCGGATTGAACGTGTTGGGGAAAGGGGATCTGGCTCGGCGTCTCTGTGGCACCTTGCTGGTGGATATCAATAAGGCTCGACGATTGCTCGGCTGGGTTCCTCCGATACGCGTGGATGAGGGGTTGCGCGAAACGGCGGAATATTACCTCCGTCATCAGTGTTGATCCAGGGCTGATCGGAAAGGGAGCGGGATTTGGCGCTGTTCGCGTTCGGTAGTCTGGTGTTTTTCCTGACGTGGTGGGCGACAGGCCGACTGTGTACGCCTGGCTCTCGGTTGTCTCTCCTGGATTATCCGAATGCGAGATCGTTGCACGAAGTTCCTACGCCTCGGACAGGTGGGCTGGCGATCGTTGCTAGCGTGACGTTCGTCGTTGTGCTCGCGGCGCTCTGTGAGGTTCCTGCGAAAGAGTGGTGGTTGGGCGGAGGAGCAACGTTGTCGACACCGGGGCCTTGGATTCAAGGTATGGCCCTGCTTCTTGCGCTGGTGTCATTCTGGGACGATCGTGGCGGATTACCCGTGACGTTGCGATTGGGTATCCAGTTGGTCGCTGTAGCGGCGTTGGTCAGCGTGACCGGCATGACATTGTCGTCCATCGATCTGCCGTCAGTCGGAGCGGTTGGATTGGGAATCGCTGCGGTTCCAGTGACGGTGTTGTTTGTCCTGTGGATGACGAATCTGTACAATTTTATGGATGGAATGGACGGGTTTGCCGGTGGAATGACGGTGATAGGGTTCGGTGCGATTGCCTACTTTGCGTGGAAGGGGCAGCACGCGTTCATTTTCACGCTGTCACTTGTTATTTCAATGGGCGCAGCTGGATTTCTGCTCTATAATCTGCCGCCTGCCCGTATTTTTATGGGCGATGTTGGCAGTATACCGCTTGGGTTTCTGAGTGGTGCACTGATCGTGTTAGGTGTGCACGACGGTGTGTTTGATATCTGGATCCCACTGCTGGTGTTTTCGCCGTTTGTACTGGATGCAACGGTGACGGTGCTGAGACGGGTGTTCCGTGGAGAGAGAATCTGGGAAGCTCATCGAACACACTATTACCAACGGCTTGTTCTCTACGGATGGGGGCATCGGAAGACCCTGGGAGTGGAATACGCGTTGATGGTGCTGTGCGTGGTCGCTGCGCTCCTGTACCAGTCGATGACGGATACAGGGCGTGTAGCGCTCTTGGCAATCTGGCTGCTCGGGTTTGCCGGGTTAGCCGTGGGAGTTGGTTTGATGGAGCGGCGGGCAATGCGGCAGGGATGTACGAATGAGGGATGACCGGATTCCTGCGTTCCTAGCATCCCAGGGAACTACACCCGCAAGGACTCTGGAGTTGATCATCCGGGGACTGCTGTACCTCTATATTTTTTCCCTCCCGTTTCAGCGACTGTTGGTGCTCGAACGCAATATTTTCTTGGCCCTCCTCGTCCTGCTTCCGCTTTGGTGTCTCGTCTCCCGTCGCCATTTCTTTCTTGCGACATCAATCGATCTGCCGTTGATGATGTTTGTTGCGTGGGTAGGGTTCACGCTGCTCTTTGCGGTCTATCCTGACTATAGTCGAAAGGAGTTTGGCAAGCTTTTGCAGCAAGTCGTGATTTTTTACGCGGTGGTCTATTTTTTGCGCGCGCGTCCAGCCCGCGTCAGTCTGCTCTATCTTCTGCTCGGTAGCGCGGTGGTGGTCAGCGTCTATGGCATTTCGCAGTTTGATCTGCATGATGGCCAAGCCACTAAGTCTTTTTTCCCCTCCGAAGTTTGGCTGACGACGTATCTCGTGCTTATGGGCCCATTCTTCATGGCATTCGCCTATCTTCAGCGCCCTGGCTGGTTACGTTGGGGGTTCGCATGGGCGAGTCTCCTATCCGCGATGTGTCTATTGATGACGCGATCTCGCGCTGGGTTATTATCGTTGTTCATTGAGCTGTGGGTCATGGCCTGGTTACTCAAACGTCGTAGTGCCTTCGCGATTGCCGGGGGAGTGACGGCTATGATCTTGGTGGTGGCGCTGTTGCTGGTGAAAGTTGATACTGATCCGCAAGGCCACGCGCACCTGACCTTGCACGATGGGAGTCCTGTTCGGACGGACGTGGATTCCGTTGTTCATCGCTTCGATATTTGGGCCTTTTCGGTTGCGAAGATTCAAGAGCATTGGCTCGTTGGAATAGGCTACGGCAAGGACAACTACAAACTGGTATACGGAAACGAATCAGAGGAGGTGCTGCCGGGGCATCATTCTGTCAAAGAAGCCGGCGTCCACAACCTCTTCCTCGCATTGGCGCTCCACGTTGGCCTTCCTGGCATGATGTTGTATCTTTGGTTGATGGGGCGACTGATCCGTCGCCTGACCCAGGAGTTATCCAAGGCGGAGGACGTCACCGCGCGAGCGATTTTGCTCGGAACGACGGTTGGGGTGATCGGTCTTGGCGTGCGATTGATGTTTGATCAGATGCTCGTCGGTACGCTCGCAGTCCAGTTTTGGGTGGTGATCGCCATTGCTGTGTTGCATTTCCATTCTCATCGCCAGGTTGACATTGGGGACGAACTGCCTGTCGGACCGTGGCCGCAACCTTTAGCGGGTACACGGCCGACTTCCGCCTAAAGGCGCAAGAGCAAAGAGCCTCGTGGTGCCATGACGCAACCGTGTGTGAAACGAAGATGAAGCAGATCGCTGTTCGAATCTTTCAAAAAATCTCGACGCGGTTTGGGCAAGTCCTGCTTGCCTATCGCGCTGCGTTGGTGATGGGTGTGCAGGCGGGATTGATTGTAGCCGCTAACTTTACGGCATTTGCGTTTCGGTTCGACGGGCAGATTCCTGCGCTCTATGCGGAGGCCATGCGTCGAGGAATGCCGTTCGTCTGTGGTGTGTACCTCACAGGCCTCTGGGCGTTTGGGATTCATCGAGGGTTGTGGCGTTACGTTGGCCTGCACGATCTCGGGAGAATTTTGTGGGCGTGTGTGGCAAGTACTGCGGCGATTTTTGTCCTGGTGCATCCAATTCTGGGTTGGGTGGAATACCCACGGTCTGTCATCTTGGGGACCGGATTGTTGGCCGGTCTGTATGTGGCGGGTATTCGACTGCTCGTACGTTGGTTTCGGGAGTGGCTTCAGATTGTCGGACCGACGGCTCGTCGCGTGCTGATTGTCGGAGCTGGCAATGCGGGGGAGCTTCTCGTTCGCAACATGCAAATGGATCCTTCGTACAATTATCGGCCAGTGGCGTTTGTGGATGATGCTCCGGTGAAGCAACGGGCGAAGATCCACGGCATTCCCGTAGCGGGAAGCATTGATGATATCCGGCGCATTGCCGACCGCTTTGAAGTGCATGAGATCCTGGTGGCCATTCCCTCGGCTTCGCTGGCGCTCAAACAGCGGATCCTTGCCGCGGTAGAGGGCGCAACGGTCCCAATCAAGATTCTCCCCAGTGTCAAACAGCTCTTGGAAGATCCGACCTTGCTGCAGCAAGTCCGGCCGATGAGCCTGGTCGATCTGCTCCAGCGGGAGCCGATTCAGACAGATCAACAGGAGCTGCATCCGCTGATTGAAGGAAAAACGGTGTTGGTGACCGGTGCGGGAGGATCGATCGGATCCGAGTTATGTCGACAGATTGCCCAGTATCGACCAGGGACGTTAGTGCTGTTTGAGCGGTATGAAAATGCGTTGCATGGGTTGTTGTTGGAATTGCAGGCCGCATTTCCCACGATGGCGATTCTGCCGATCGTCGCGGATATCACGATGCCTGAGCGGGTGGCGGAAGTGTTTCGGCAGACGGGACCGGATATCGTGTTTCATGCGGCTGCGCACAAACATGTTCCTTTGATGGAGCTCCATCCCAAGGAGGCCGTACGAAACAATGTCTGGGGCACGCATGTGGTGGCTGAAGCGGCCTTGGCGTCGGGGGTGAGTCGATTTGTGTTGATCTCCACAGATAAGGCCGTCAATCCGTCTAGCGTGATGGGGGCTACCAAGCGGATTGCCGAGCATTTGATTCAACGAATTAGCCAGCGAGGGCCCACACGATTTACAGCGGTTCGGTTTGGAAATGTGCTTGGAAGTAATGGCAGCGTCGTGCCCTTGTTCGCCGAGCAAATTAAAAAAGGTGGTCCGGTGACCGTGACCAGCCCCGAGATTAAACGGTTTTTTATGACGATTCCTGAAGCTGTCCAACTCGTCTTGCAAGCCAGTGTGATGGGGCAAGGGGGCGAAGTCTTCGTTCTAGATATGGGAGAACAGATTAAGATCGCGGATCTGGCGAGAAATATGATCGTGCTGTCCGGTCTCGTGCCAGGGAAAGATATTGCGATCGAATATACCGGGTTGCGAGTTGGGGAAAAGTTGTACGAGGAGCTGTTTGAAGAGAGCGAACAGGTCCTGGCGACTTCCCATCCAAAGATCAATCGAGCTGTCGGTGAACCGCTGCAGGTGGACGATTGCGAACGATGGCTCGAAGCCTTACACCTGAAGTTGCTGGAGTGCGAGGATGAGGAGTTGCTGCAAGATCTCAAACGTATTGTGCCTACGTTTCTGCCCGCCTCTCCGCAACGGGTGTCCTAGGAGCCTGGCCGATCGTGGCTTCCGCAACGTCTTGTCCTAGGCGTCCGATTGGTAGACACGCGGTCCTATCTCGATTTGAGCGAACAAACCGCGCAATAGCCCCCAGGACGGTGCGCCCTATGACCCCGACGATCTGTGGTGGTGGTTGCCGTCGCGACAGACCGGTCAGTGCTGACTCAGAGAACCTGCCCCATGCGAATTATTGAAGTCCCTTACGTGAAGGATGGTCGCGCTGTTCCTGGCCGCACAGGTGGTTCCAATCGATCATCCGCAGGGCGAGTCAATGTCTGTCCACAAGCCACCCACTGACGTGAGCTGCGGTAGTGGCCGCAGGAGTCGAGGCGAGCTGATTGATGCAGTGGGATATGGTTACATCGATTTTACTGAGTATCTGTTGAGTTCCTTGATATGCTCGAGTCTTCTTGAGTTTTTGCCCAATGGCTTGTTAACATCGGCCCAGTCGAAATCCTTGGCATGGCCAGCACGAAACGTCGAACCAAGCTCACCAGTACGCCGCGTCTCCCTCTCCAACGGGTCCTGCGCGGCATTCGTGTGTTTGCGACGGATGTCGATGGGGTCCTGACCGATGCCGGGATGTATTATTCCGAGTCCGGGGATGAGTGGAAGAAATTCAATACTCGTGACGGAATGGGGATTAAACTGCTGCAGAAGGCCGGGGTGATCACCGCGATCATCACGCAAGAGTCGACGAAAATCGTCATGCGCCGCGCGCAGAAGTTGACGATCCCTGAAGTACATCAGGGAGCATACGACAAGCTGGCCGTGCTCAAGGATCTCATTGCCCGCCACGATCTGACGATGGAGCAGGTGGCGTACATCGGTGATGATGTGAACGATCTTCAGGCGCTGGGAGCGGTCGGATTCTCCGCTTCCCCCGCCGACGGCATTCCTCAGGTTCAGAAGACCGTACGGTACATCTGCAAGAAAAAAGGTGGAGAAGGGGCTGTGCGGGAAGTCGCCGATCTCATCCTGGCGGCGCAGCAGCCGCGGTGACTCCATAACTGGTCGATGACTTCACCGGCGAGTGCAATGCCATGGATATGACCAACCATTTGTATCCCGTCATTTTGGCCGGAGGGAGCGGGACCCGGTTCTGGCCGCTCAGCCGGCACCTCTATCCCAAGCAATTGCTGCGCATCATCGGCGATGAAACACTGATTCAGCAGACTATGCGGCGTGTGCTCTCCTGTGCCAGGCCCGATCATGTGATCATTTCCACCAATCCTGGTCAGGCGGATTCCATTCGCGTGCAGTTGAGTGAGTGGAAGTCCGAGTTGCAGCACAACTATGTGGTGGAACCGGTGGGGCGGAACACGGCACCGGCCATTGCGTTGGTTGCAGCGGAGCTGGTCCGTCGCGATCCCGAGGCCATGATGCTGGTCCTGCCGGCCGATCATGTGGTGACGGGAGAAAAGGCCTTTCAGGCCGCCGTAGTTCTAGGAGCGCAGCTTGCGGAGCAGGGACGGTTGGTCACCTTCGGGATCAAGCCGACCAGACCGGAAACCGGGTACGGGTACATTCAGCCGAATCGCCGGATCGCACTTGGAAAGAAGGGGCGGTTGACGGGCCATCCGGTGGCACGATTTGTTGAGAAGCCGAATCGCGCGAAGGCGACGCAATACCTGAAGAACGGCAATTACTTTTGGAATAGTGGGATGTTTCTCTGGAGGGCATCCACCATTCTGGAGGAGATTCGCCGGCATCAGCCGAAGCTGGCCAAGGCGATTGAGCGGGTTCACGCGTTGATGGCTTCCGGCGCCGAGCCTCGGGAAGTTGAGGCGGCCTACAAAAAGGTGCCGTCGGTCTCGATCGATAACGGGGTGATGGAGTTATCGGCCAATGCGGCGATGATTCCAGTCGGCTTCGGATGGTCGGACGTCGGCAATTGGAGCAGCCTGGAAGAGGTGGCTCCGCGCGACAAGGCCGGCAACGTGGTGAGCGGGCGAGTGATCGATATGGACAGCAGCAACTCCGTGTTGTATGCCGATCGTCGGGTTGTGGCGACCATCGGTCTCTCGGACATGGTGGTAGTGGATACGCCAGACGCGACGTTAATCTGTCCGAAGTCCCGCTCTCAGGACGTGAAACAAATGGTTGAGATCCTGAAGCAGCAGGGTGCGCCGGAGCACCTGGAGCATGTGACGGTGTTTCGCCCCTGGGGATCGTACACGGTGTTGGAAGAGGGGCCCGGTTATAAAGTGAAGCGCGTGACGGTGAATCCCGGCGGGCGCCTGTCCCTGCAGCTCCATCACAAACGCAGCGAGCATTGGGTGGTCATTGCTGGGACTGCCCGTGTCACCCGCGGGGAGGAACTGGTGGATCTCCGGGTAGGACAGAGTACGGCGATTCCCGTGGAAACGCCGCATCGTCTTGAGAACCTCGGGAACGAAACCCTGCATATCATTGAAGTGCAGAACGGCCACTATCTGGGGGAGGATGACATCGTGCGGTTCAAAGATGACTATGGGCGAACGGCCGGTCGGTGATCGACGACGTGGCGAGTCGGCGACTTGGCGGGAACCATTCCCTCGCACCTTTCGCATTCCCCGATCACACGTTGCATGTGGAGTGACAGATGGCGCTCTTCCGTGAATATGATCTCAGAGGCATTGTCGGCGAAGAACTGACGGAGGCGATTGCCGAGCAGGTGGGGCGTGCCTATGCCACCCTTGCGCGCGAGCAGGGCACGTCATGCATCAGTCTTGGAAGAGACGGCCGGTTGAGTTCACCCGCGCTGCAGCAGGCGTTGATCAAAGGCCTGCTCGCCGGTGGGTTGGATGTGGTCGATCTGGGGCTGTGCGCCTCGCCGCTGTTGTATTTTTCCCTGTTTACCTTACCGGTGCAGGGCGGGATCATGATTACCGGCAGCCACAATGCCGCTGAATACAACGGTTTTAAAATCTGTATCGGCAAGGAAGCCATTCATGGCGAGGACATTCAGCATCTGCGCCGGGTCATGGAGTCGGGGCGATTTTCGACCGGCTCGGGACGGCTGTCCTCTCACCCCATTATTCCGGACTACCTGCAGCATCTGAAGCGCAGTTTTGTCGACGTGCGGGCGGATCACCTCCATGTCGTGATTGATTGCGGCAATGGCGCCGCCTCCCTGGTCGCCAAGCAGGCGCTCGAGCAAATGGGGTGTCGGGTCACGGGCCTCTACGATGAGTTAGATGGGCGTTTCCCCAACCATCATCCCGATCCCACCGTGGTGGAGAATCTCCAAGATCTGATTCACACCGTGCAACAACATAAGGCCGATGTCGGCATCGGCTATGACGGTGATGCCGACCGAATCGGCGCGATCGATGAACGGGGCCAGATTTTGTGGGGCGATCGCTTGATGGTGGTGTATGCGCGGGAGATCCTGAGCCGCCGGCCAGGCACGACGTTCATTTCGGAGGTGAAGGCGTCGCAATGTTTGTATGACGACATCGCGGCCAAGGGCGGACGTCCGATCATGTGGAAGACCGGCCACTCGTTGATGAAGGCGAAACTTAAAGCAGAATCGGCGGTGTTGGCGGGGGAAATGTCCGGGCACATGTTTTTTGCCGATCGGTATTTCGGGTTCGACGATGCGATCTATGCGTCTTGCCGGTTGGTAGAGATCTTAGCCAAGACCAAACAATCGCTGTCGAGCCTGGTCGCCGATTTGCCGCAGACTACCGTGACGCCGGAGATTCGTGTGGATTGTCCCGACAGCGTCAAGTTTCAACTCGTTGATCAGGTGCGCACTCAGTTATCTTCCTATCTCGAGGCGGGCAAACCTGTGGGGGCCTCAAACCTCACGATGCGTGAACTGGTCACGATCGACGGAGTCCGTGCCATTTTTGAAGACGGGTGGGGGTTGATCCGCGCATCCAACACTCAGCCGGCATTGGTGCTCCGGTTTGAGGCTCCCTCACAAGCCCGCCTCGATGTCATCCGGGCGACCATCGAAACCGAACTGGCGCAGGCGCGGCGTGTCCTGTCTGTATAGGCGGACTACTCTTCCCCTTCTACTCAGCCCAACCGTGTGCCTGCTGGCGGCCATGCTCACCCTCTTCATGTCGTTGACAGGGGAGGCTGCCGACACCATCCCCGAGGGGAGGGCCGCTGCTTCTACACCGCTTCCCTTCGCGAACGGAGAACGGCTCGCCTACGACGTGACCTGGTTGGGCATGCGCGCGGGTATTGCCACCATGGTCGTGCAAGAAGGCGCCGACGACCGGGGCAAGCCGCAACTCACGCTGAGCATGTCAGCCCGGTCGAGTCCTACGGTGACGAAGTTTTACCCCGTCGACAATCGTGGGGTGTCGCAGGTCGATCTCGAGACGTTTCTTCCACGGCACATGACGTTTGCGCGACGTGAGGGGAAACGGTTTAATGACTTCGACTATACCTTTCGGCACAGCGACGGGGTGGTGACGGCCGTGAAGGACGGCAAAACCGACGAACTGGCCATCCCGCCGGATGTGCAGGATGCCATGTCCTGTTTATATTACGTGCGGAAAGTGCTGCCGTTTGTCCCCGGGACCTCCCTGACCTTGACGGTGCATCACGACAAGAAAAACTACAAGATGGATGTGCGGGTCGAAGGGCTTGAAACGGTGGAGGGAATCTGGGGAAAGCGAGAAACGGCTCGGGTGGTCGTGATCATGCCGTTCCAGGGTATTTTTCTGAACGAAGGCAATATTCGGGTCTGGTTCACCACCGATGACCACCGTGTGCCGGTTCGCATGAAGGCCAAGGTCGTCATCGGCTCGATTGTGGCGGAGCTGACCGAGGGGTATGGAGCGGTCGCACATCCCTAGTCCCTCCGTCTTGGTTTGCTCGCTCGGCTGGAAACCGCTATAATCACGCCACGTTCGTGACGAGGGCTTCGGCTCTGTCCGAAGCCCTCGTCATTTCGACCCGTTGTGGCCCGTTCACTGAGGATTCCGAAGCATGGCGAAATTCCCCATTACGTTAAGCCGTTTTATTATCGAACAACAGGCCGCGCATCCTGAAGCGACCGGTGAATTTTCCGTCCTGCTGACCCAAATCGGCCTCGTTGGCAAAATGATTGCTCACGACTTGCGTCGAGCCGGGCTGAATAAGATCCTCGGCACCACCGGAGAGACCAATGTCCAGGGCGAGGTCGTCAAAAAGCTCGATCAGATTGCCAACGATACGTTTGTGCGCGTCTTTGAACACAGTGGTCTCGTCTGCGTCCTGGCCTCTGAGGAGATGGAAAAGCCTCTGAAAATGGTCCATGAGGGAGCCAAGTACATGTTACTGGTTGATCCTCTGGACGGATCGTCCAATACCGATGTCAATATGCCATTGGGCGCGATTTTCTCCATCCGCAGATCGCGGACGGGGCAGTCCGTCGAGGATGAGTTGCTGCAAAAGGGGACGGCGCAGATCGCCGCAGGCTATGTGCTGTACGGGGCGAGCACCATGCTCGTGTTCACGGTCGGGCAGGGCGTGCATGGTTTCACGCTGGAGCCGTCCATCGGTGAATATCTCTTGTCCAACGAGAACATTCGCATTCCGTCGAGGGGCAAGGTCTATTCGGTGAACGAAGGGAACTACCATCGCTGGCCTGCCGGCACACAGCGCTATCTCGATTATCTGAAAGTGCAGGACAAGCCGACCGGGCGTCCCTACAGCGGGCGATACAGCGGGTGTCTGGTCGCGGATGTGCATCGCATCCTCCTGGGTGGGGGCATCTATCTGTATCCGGGGGAGAAGGACAAGCCGGAAGGAAAACTGCGGTTGATGTATGAAGGAAACCCCCTGGCCATGGTCGTCGAGCAGGCGGGAGGCAAAGCGACGACGGGGACGATGCGAATTCTCGATGTTGAGCCCAAGGCGCTGCATCAGCGGGTTCCGCTCATTATCGGCAGTGCAGAAGATGTGAGTCTGGCGGAAGACTATGTGCAAGGACGGGCGTAACGACTAATGTGATCGAGGTTTGTTGGGAGGTTGATTATGAGCAATCGGGTCCAGGAGATTCTGAGCTGGTATGAGAGCGACAATGCGGGAACGAAGACGAACATCGCCCGACTGCTGAATTCAGGAAAACTCGCCGGCACAGGCAAGTTGGTGATCCTGCCGGTCGATCAAGGGTTCGAGCACGGTCCGGCCAGAAGTTTTGCGCCCAATGCCGGCGGCTACAATCCGCAGTATCATTTCCAGCTAGGGCTCGATGCCGGATGCAACGCCTACGCGGCTCCGCTCGGATTCATCGAGGCGGGCGCCAGTCATTTTGCCGGGCAAATCCCACTCATTCTGAAACTCAACAGCCACGATACCCTTCACGATGAGAAGGATCCCATGCCCTCCGTGACCGGCAGCGTGCGGGACGCGTTGCGGTTGGGATGCTCGGCGGTAGGATTCACGATTTATCCGGGCTCATCCCATTGCAATGCGATGTATGAGCAGTTGCGGGCGATTGCGGAAGAAGCCAAGAGCTGCGGATTGGCTGTGGTGGTCTGGTCGTATCCGCGTGGGTCAGGACTGAGCAAGGAGGGGGAAACCGCCCTCGACGTGGTGGCCTATGCGGCTCAGATCGCGGCACAGCTCGGCGCTCACATCATCAAGGTCAAACTGCCGACCGCCCATCTGGAGCAGGCCGCGGCCAAGAAGGTCTATGAAGCCGAAAAAATTCCTACGGCAACGCTGACGGAGCGCGTCAGGCACATCGTGCAGAGTTCGTTCGACGGGCGTCGCATCGTCATCTTCTCCGGCGGCGCGAAGAGCGATGAAAAAACGGTGTTCGACGAAGTGCGCGCGATTCGTGACGGGGGAGGATTCGGGTCCATCATCGGACGGAATTCATTCCAGCGGCCGAAAGCGGAAGCGGTCAAGTTTCTGAACACGATCATGGCGTTGTACGCGGGCGAAAAACCATAAGCGAAGATCTGTCCGATACCAGTGACCATGGATGACGTTCGTCCCCCAACCGAACCGCGCCCTTCGACGCGGTCCTGGATCTTCCCCGGTATGCTGTTGGCGGCGGGGGTATTGATCGGAGTCATCCTGACCTCGGATCTGGGATGGTTGCCGACCGGACATGCTGTTCCGGAGTCGGCTCCTCCTGTCGCCTCCGTTCCCGTTCCACGGCCGGTTTCCACGGCCGTGCAACCCACCTTGTCCGGTGCCGGTGGACAGAGTTTTGTCGAAGTCGCCAAAGTCGTAAAGCCGGCCGTGGTAAATATCTTTGCGACTCGGAATGGATCGAGTGAAGAGGGCAAGGGCACGCCGTTCGAAGATCCCTTCTTCAGGCGATTCTTCGGCGAAGAGTGGATGAAACGGTTCGAGGCGCCGAAGGAACGCAAGGAACGGGGGTTGGGTTCAGGTGTGATCGTCGATGCCAACGGCCTGATTATCACCAACAATCACGTGGTCAATAAAGCTGACGAGATCAAAGTTTTCCTGTCCGACAAGCGGGAGTTTAAGGCGAAGCTGGTCGGCACGGATGCCAAAACCGACGTCGCGGTCCTAAAAATCGAGGCGACGGGATTGCCCACCGTGGCCTGGGCCGATTCCGACAAACTGGAAGTCGGCGAGTTCGTCCTGGCGGTCGGTAATCCTTTCGGTCTGACGCAGACCGTGACGTTGGGCATCGTCAGCGCCCTCGGCCGTGCAGCCGGTATCGCTGAATACGAAGACTTTATCCAGACCGATGCGGCCATCAATCCCGGGAATTCCGGCGGCGCGCTGGTGAACGTGCGTGGCGAACTGGTCGGCATCAATACGGCTATTTATAGTCAGAGTGGTGGCAACATGGGCATCGGCTTTGCGGTGCCGAGCAACATGGCCCACACCATCATGGAGCAACTCGTTCAGCACGGCAAAGTCGTGCGTGGCTGGTTGGGGGTATCCATTCAGGAACTGACGCCTGAATTGTCGTCGCAGTTCGGTGTGCCCAAAGACGTGAAGGGCGTGCTCGTCAGTGATGTCATGGACGACAGTCCGGCGAAAAAAGCCGGGTTCGAGCGCGGAGACGTGATCGTGGAGTATGACGGTAAACCGATGGATTCTCCGGCGCATCTGCGTAATGCCGTGGCTCAGACGATTGTCGGAAAGAAGGTCACCGTCAAAATCATCCGAGAGAAGAAAGCAAAGTCCATCGATTTGACTATTGCCGAGCAGCCGAAAAATCTCGCCCAGGCCGGGGTGGAGGAAGGCGGAGAGTCAGTGGCGCCAGCAGGATTGCTTTCCGATATCGAGGTGAGGGAGCTGAACACGGAGTTGGCCGGCCGGTACGGACTGAAGGGGAGCGATCGCGGGGTCGTGGTGGTTCGCGTCAAGCCAGGCAGCCCTGCGGAGGAGGCCGGCGTGCGCGAAGGAGATCTCGTGCTCGAGGTGAATCGCAAGTCGGTGGGGACGGTCAAGTCGTATGAACAAGTCGCTGCAAATCTGCCGAAGGACCAGGCGGTGTTGCTTCTGCTGAGACGGCAGGGGCGAGCCATTTATCTGACGCTGAGGCCGTGATTGCTTCGAATCGTCCGTTCGAGGCCAATCACAGAGAGGAGGAAAACAGTATGGTAGCACGGGCCATATTTGTTCTTCTCAGCGCTCTTGCAGGAATGGCCCTGTTTTTGCGGGCCCAGGATCCTAGTCGAGAATTTTTGCTCCTCGGGTTGGGGATGGGTGCGGTCGCCGGCGGTCTCATTCTGGCCGGCGAATATGCGCTTCGCAGACTTTCATTCGGTATTATTGTCGGTGGTGCGGTCGGGTTGTCGGGCGGATTAGTCCTCACGGGATTGGTGGAATGGGTTGGGAGTGCGGTCTTCGATGTCGAAACCTTCCTGTTTCACATCGGCGGATTGGTGTTTCTGCTGGGATTCCCCTATTTGGGGCTCGCGATGGGAGCGCGGTTCGGCAACGAACAGTTTCCATCGGTTTCTCAAGGGGCCGCTTCTTCGGGCAACTCAGCCGCCTGCCTGAAGGTGCTGGATACGAGCGTGATTATCGACGGCCGGGTGGCTGATTTGTGCGAGACGGGATTTCTGGAAGGGCCGTTCCTGGTTCCGCATTTCATTTTGAATGAGTTACAGCATATCGCGGATTCGTCGGATTCGCTCAAACGGGCGCGGGGGCGTCGAGGGCTGGATATTCTGAACAAGATACAAAAGATGCCGGACGTCGACGTCCGCATCGTCGAGGAGGATTTCCCTCACGTCAAGGAAGTTGATGCCAAACTCGTAGTGTTGGCCAAGAAGGTGGGGGGGCGGATCGTCACCAATGATTTGAATCTCAACAAGGTGGCCGAATTACAGGGTGTGCGTGTGTTGAACATCAACGAACTCTGCAATGCCTTGCGACCGGTCGTGCTGCCCGGAGAAACGATTCGCGTGTTCGTGCTGAAGGAAGGCAAAGAGGCCGGGCAGGGCGTGGCCTATCTTGACGACGGCACGATGATCGTCGTGGACAACGCGCGGCGCTGTATCGGCCGCAATGTAGATGTGACGGTCACCAGCGTGCTCCAAACGACGGCAGGGCGAATGATCTTCACCCGGCTGAAGGAAGAGTCGGAACGGGAAGAGTATCAGGTCGCCCGTGGGTAGCCCTGTTGTGAAGAGGGGGGTGAGACCGGTTTGGTCCGGTCATGTGCAACGATCGTCTACTCAGTGGCCGCATCGCCTCCTCTGTTCCGGTTCCATTGTCCGTGAGTCGATCTGTGTCCGCTCGTAAACCGGAGCCGCTACATAAGGGGCCGCGCACGGTGGCTCTGGTGCCTGCGGCTGGTCGTGGCCTTCGAATGGGAGGCCCTGTTCCCAAGCAGTTTCTCGCCTTGGGCGGCCGGCCCATTCTGGTGCAGTCGCTCATCATGCTCCAGGCGTCGCCGGTGATCCACGAGATCATCCTGGCCGTCCCCCAATCCGAACGCCAATACTGTCTCGATCACATCGTGGCGACGGGTGAGTTCCCCAAGGTCACCAAGGTGGTGCCGGGCGGGGAGCAGCGGCAGGATTCCGTGCGGCATGCGCTGGCGGAGGTGGGGTCGGAGACGGACATTGTCCTCGTCCATGATGCGGTACGGCCGTTTCTCACCGAAACCATGATTCGTCAGGTCGTGGAGGCCGCCCTAGCTCATGGGGCTGCGATCATCGCGCTCCCGATGCGTGACACGGTCAAATACGTTGGTGCTGGGGGCGTGATCGAGCGGACGGTAGATCGTCGGCCTCTGTGGCTCGCGCAGACCCCGCAAGCGTTCCGTCGAGAATGGTTGGAGGAAGGTCATCGGAAAGGGCTGTTGGGCGGCGTGCAGGCGACGGATGACGCGCATCTCGTGGAAATGCTCGGGAAACCGGTCGTCGTGGTCGAGGGCAGCGGGGAAAACATCAAGGTCACAAGGCCGGAAGATCTCGTGATCGGGGAAGCCATTCTCCGCTCGCGGGCGGCGGCAAGGAGTGCGGAATGACGGCGGTACGCGTGGGGTGCGGATGGGATATTCATCCCCTGGTCGAAGGGCGGAAATTGATTCTCGGCGGACTCGAAGTTCCCCATCATAAAGGTTTGCAGGGTCATTCCGATTCCGATGCCTTGGTGCACGCCATTTGCGACGCACTCCTGGGAGCGATGGGCGAAGGGGATCTCGGACGTCATTACCCAAGCTCTGATCAACGATTCAAGAATATTTCCAGCCTGAAACTACTTGAAGACGTCGTCGAGAAGTTGCGGGCGAAGGGGTATCGCCTGGCCAATGTGGACAGTACCATCATTGCCCAAGCGCCGCGCCTGAGTTCGCATCTGGCATCGATGCAACAAATCATCGCCGGAGTGTTGCAGGTCGCCCCGGATCTCGTGAACGTAAAAGTCAAAAGCGGCGAAGGGTTGGATGCGGTCGGACGCGAAGAGGCCATTGCCGCCCAGGCCGTGTGTATGATCGAGCGGGCATAGGGGCCTGCGTCATCCAGGCGATGGATCCGTCGCGACTATGTTAAAAGCGATCTCTCAAGACCTCCAGGCGGTGTTCGAACGTGACCCTGCGGCAACCAGTAGGGTGGAAGTTGTCTTGACCTATGCGGGGTTTCACGCCCTGCTGGCCTATCGTGTGGCGCATTGGTTGAAGCAGCGTCAGGTGCCGTTCCTGCCGCGCGCCATTTCTCAACTGGCGCGATGGTTGACTGGGATCGAAATCCATCCATCTGCCAGGATCGGTGCCGGGTTCTTTATCGATCATGGCATGGGGGTGGTGATCGGTGAGACGGCCGAGGTCGGGGACCATGTGACGCTGTTTCAGGGTGTGACGCTCGGTGGTACGGGCAAGGAGCGCGGAAAGCGCCACCCCACGCTGGGAAATCACGTGGTGGTCGGGGCCGGGGCAAAAATTCTCGGCGGCATTACGATCGGCGACAACGTAAAAATCGGCGCGAACTCTGTCGTGCTCAAGTCAGTACCGGCAAACTCCACGGTTATCGGTGTACCAGGCCGGATTATCAAGTCACAGGGCGAACGCCTGCCTGATGCCACCATGGACCATACCAATATGCCGGATCCTACCGCAGACCGGTTCGCCGCGCTCGAGTCGGAACTGATCGAGTTGCGAAAGAAACTGGAAAATCGGGATTCCCACGAATCTCGGTAACACGCCTCCCAGCCATTCTCTTATGCTCACCTACAAGCCCGCCGCATTGTTCAAGCGGGCGGTGCGCCACAACTCTCACTAACGCTTCGCTGTACTCCGGCATCGCCTTGGAGACGCGGCCGGAGTACAGGTGGTGCTTAGTTGGACAGGCAGGTCTTCATGAACTTCTTCCGCTCGTCGCCGGCCAAATTCTTGGCCTTGGCGTCCTTGTTACAGCTTGCCATTTTGTTCTGCTGAGAGGTGCCGGCCGCGGCCTTGGCCGGTTTCGCGGAGAGACATTCTTTCATGAACGCTTTGCGGTCCTCGCCCTTGCCTTCGCCGCTCAGCCCTTTGGCGTCCGCGTCGGCATTGCAGGTCTTCATCTTGTTCTGTTGGGCCCCTGCGAAACTCAGCTGCGGGGTCACCAGGACGGCGGCCAACATGAGGGAGAAGCATGCGATAGTCAGATGTTTCATCGACGGCTCCTTGTGAAGGTGGAGGGGGATTGTCGGCGAAACTATAACAAATGTGAGGACATCTGTCTCACAGGGAAAGTTCCTTACGGGAGATCGGGGATGGACGTGTCGGTATAGTCCACTCGAACCAGGTACAACCCATGGGCGGGAGCGGTTCGACCTGCGGCGGCTCTGGCGCGCGCTGCTAGCAGCCTAAGCATATCGGATGCCGTGCGTTTGCCCTGTCCCACCTCGACCAAGGTGCCCACGATCGAGCGGACCATTTGCTTGAGAAACCGGTCGGCATAGAACGCACAGATGATGAGGTCGCCCTGTCGACGGAGCTCTGCCTGTTGCAGGTGGCATTGTGGGTTGTCGTTATCGGTCGGGGCGGTTTCGAAGGAGGAAAAATCCTGGTTTCCGATCAGGCAGGCGGCGGCGTCTTTCATGGCGGCCAGGTCCAGCGGCTTGTAGAGCATCCAGGCGCGTTCGCGGAGCAGCGGCGCGCGTTCCCGACGATTCAGCAGATGGTATTCGTACAGCTTCCCTTTCGCGGAGTAGCGCGCATGAAACGCATCGGTGACCGCGACGACCGACAGGGCGCTGATATCGGCAGGGAGGTGGGCGTTCAGGGCGCGTACCCACTCGCGTTCCGACAGACCGCGATCGGTTCGAAAGCTGGCGACCTGCCCTAAGGCATGCACGCCGGCATCGGTGCGGCCGGCCCCGACGACCGTGAGCCGTGTCTGGGCGATCGCCGACAATGCCTGCTCCACCGTCTCCTGGACGGTCGGCGCGTTCGGTTGCCGTTGCCAGCCGGCATAGTGCGTCCCGTCATACTCGAGGACGAGTTTAAATGTGGTCATGGTGTGAGAGAGAACGGGGAAACTCTAGCCCAATGGCGCGGCGTCTGTCACCTGGGCGGATTGGTGCGGAGGTACGTCTTGACCCCTTCAAAGATCGATTCGGCGATGTGGGCCAGGAAGGGTTGGGAGCGCATCTGATCTTCTTCGGCAGGATTCGACATAAAGGCGATTTCAGCGAGGATGCTGGGCATGGTCGTAAATCGAAGCACGTAAAACGGCGCTGTTTTGACACCATGATCGATCGTGCTATAGCGCCCGTTCAGATTCGTCACCATGGCCTGTTTGGCGGTCCAGGCGAGTTCCTGGGAGTGTTCGATTTTTTTCGAGGTCAAGAGGTCGGCGACGATATATTCCCAGCCGACGCCGGTACTGTTCAGCGGCGTGCCGTTTTCCCGTGCCGCGACTTCCAACGCCCGTTGGTCCTTCGCTTCTCCGAAGTGATAGATCTCCAATCCGCGCACGCCCTTGTGCGGGTGTGAGTTGACATGGATCGAAATGAACAGGTCGGCGTCTTTGCCGTTCGCAAACTTGGCCCGGTCTTCCAACTCGATAAATGCGTCCCGATCGCGGGTCATGAGCACGCGCGTGTTAGGCAAGGTCGCGAGTAGATCCTTCAGCAGGAGACCAACTTTCAGCGTGACGTCCTTTTCGGTTGTGCCATGCTGCCCGATGGTGCCGGGGTCTTTCCCGCCATGTCCAGGATCGATCACGATCGTCTGGGTCTGGTGTGCCGGTTTGGGAGCTGTTGGCCGGACCGGTTCGGTGACTGTGGGACTCGGAATCGTCGGGGGCGTCGGGAGCGCCACAGCAGGGGCAGACGGCGAGGTGGTTGAAGTTTCACCGATCTGCCGGACTTGATCCTTCGCCTTGTGAGAGATGTCGACGACAAGGCGGTCCGGATTGTCCAGGGAGAAGACTTTATACTTGAGGCCCTGCGTGCGTGGCAGGGTAATGGTCACGACTCGGGGCCGACTTTGTGCAATCTGAAACACTTGTGGAATGGTGCCGCCCGAGACGCGTTGCCGTGAAGATTTTCCCAGGATGGCGTTACTGACCTCAATGACGACGCGGTCAGGGTTCCGTATGTGCGTGTCGGTGAAGGAGGCCTTGTGATTCAGGTCAAGGACCAGGCGTGTGCCCTCGGGAGTCGACCAGGTGCGAAGATCGCGGATGACAATAGGGTAGCGTGAGCTGCCGGCCTGTTCCTGTTTGATGAGGAGGAAGTGCGGGGAAGTCGTTTCCCCTGCGACCTGCGGCATGTCCGGCCAAGCCGGCGCAGTCGGCATGTCGGTGTTCGCGGCAGCGATTGCGCCCGCCAAACACCAGGCCACGCTCAGGAGGAGGCAGGTGCGGAGCAGTCGGACGATGGAGGGCAGGAGTCCAGGCTCCCCGTGAGAAGGTACCATCTAGGCCTTTTCTCAGATGTTTGTGGTATTGTCAACAAAAGCTCTCAAACTTCGTGATTCTAGATGGCGACACATCTTCTTGTCGATGGATATAACCTGGTCGGTGGTGCTGGAATGGCGGGGCCCAGTGGGTCCGGTCGTCTGGAGGCGGCACGTGACGCGTTGGTCCGGGACCTGGCCGGCTACCGCCGCCGGAAGGGTCACGCGATCACCGTCATCTTCGACGGGTGGCAAGGAGGCCTGGGGGCTGAACACCGAGAGTTCCAGTCGGGCGTGGAGGTCGTGTATTCCAAGCGGGGCGAACGCGCCGATCAGGTGGTTCAACGGCTCGCGCGTTTGTATGGCAGGGATTGCGCGGTGGTGTCCTCGGATCATGAAGTGGCCAATGCAGCAAGGGCCGCCGGAGCGTTCGTTATTGGAGCGCCTGAGTTTCGTGCCAAGCTCCATGAGCGGCCGTCGAGGGCAGCTGCTCTCGCGTTCAAAGAATTGGATCGGGGTGAGGCCGAAGTGGTGAAACGGTCGAAGGACAAGGGCGGCAATCCCCGCAAGCTCCCCAAGTCGCTACGCAAACGCAACCAGCAACTCAGGGAATTTTGAACAGTCGGCGCGCGTTGTCGCTGGTGAGTCGGCCGATGTCCTCCGCCGTCATGCCGCCACCGTGGGGTGTGATCGTGGCCAGCGTCTCGGCGACGTATTTCACATAGGCGGGTTCGTTCCGTTTCCCGCGATGGGGAATCGGGGTGAGGTACGGGCAATCGGTTTCGATGAGCAGCCGGTCGGCCGGCACAGTCCTGGCGATGTCCCGCAGCATAGTCGCGTTCTGAAACGTCAGAATACCGGAAAACGACAGGTAGAATCCCAGCTCCAGCGCATCTTTCGCCAGCCAGGCGTCTCCGGAAAAGCAGTGAAAGACCCCGCCGATCTCTGAAGCGCGTTCTTCCTTCAAAATACGGATGGTATCGTCCTGCGCCTCGCGCGTGTGGATGATGACCGGAAGTTTCAGCTCCCTGGCCAATTGAATCTGTTCGCGGAAGCGGCGGCGCTGGAGCTCCGGATCGGAATGGTTGTAGTGATAATCGAGGCCGATCTCGCCGTAGGCCACGACCTTGTTGTCCCGGGCCAACTGCCGCAGTTCGTCATACCAATTGTCCGCGATGTGTTTCACCTCGTGGGGATGGACGCCGATCGAGGCATACACAAACGGGTAGTGACCGGCGAGGGCAACCGCCGATCGGCTGGTCGCGAGGTCACAGCCGATCGTAATCATGGTGTCCACCCCGGCCTCTCGCGCCCTGGCGATCATGGCCTCGCGGTCGGATTCGTAGCGCGCATCGTCGAGATGGGTATGGGTGTCGATCAGCATGAGATGGATGCTCGCATCGAACGGCCTGAATGTGACCGAAGTGGCAGGATGGTCTGCGCCTACACCGTCTTGGTCGCGAGGGACTCGGCCATGCCATAGAGCAACGCTTCGGTGTCGCTCCAGGCCAGACAGGAATCGGTGATGGACATGCCGTAGGTCAAGGCCTTGTTCGGATCCCAGCTCTGCCGGCCCCCCTGCAGGTGACTTTCCAGCATGAGGCCCATGATGGACCGCCGGCCCTGCTGAAATTGCTTGAGGACGTCGCCGGCGACTTCGACCTGCCGTTGGTGATTCTTGCCGGAGTTGTCGTGCGAGCAGTCAACCATTACGCCACGGGCCAGCCCTTCGCTCGCGACGGCGGTTTCAGCGCGGGCGATGTCTTCGACGCTGTAGTTGGTGCGCCCACCCCCGCCGCGCAGCACAATGTGATGATCGGGGTTGCCGGTGGTTTTAATGATGGAGGTGACGCCGTCGGCATTCACGCCGACAAAATGGTGCGGGCTGCGGCTGGTGATCATCGCATTGATGGCCACTTGCAGGCTGCCTTCGGTGCCGTTCTTGAAGCCGACCGGCATGGAGAGGCCGCTGGCCATTTCCCGGTGAATCTGGCTTTCCGTGGTGCGCGCACCGATGGCGGTCCAGCTCAGGAGGTCGGCAATATATTGTGGCGTGACCGGATCGAGGAGTTCAGTGGCGCATGGCAGGCCCTTGCCGTTGATATTCAACAAAATGGTCCGGGCCAGTTGAATGCCCTGGGCAATCTCGCAGGTCCCGTCCAGGTGGGGGTCGTTGATCAAACCCTTCCAGCCGACTGTCGTTCGAGGTTTTTCGAAGTAGGTCCGCATGACGACCAGCAATTTGTCGCGCACGGCCTCGGCGACCGGTTTGAGCCGGTCGGCATATTCGTAGGCGGCCGCAGGGTCATGAATCGAGCAAGGGCCGACGATCACGATCAGCCGGTCATTATCGCGGCCATGCAGGATGTTCCGGATCGCCTGTCGCGTCTGAAAAACCAACTCGGATACCTCGTCTCCGATCGGCAGTTTCGTTTTGACATCGCGGGGCGAGGGTAGCGGTTTAATCTCTATGACGTGCTGGTTATCGATCGGCCTGGTCATGGTGGTCCCTTAATGAGCGGTCTGGTTGCTAGACGGTCAAATGAAAATTGTGGGTTAACATAGCGAAAAGTGAAGGAGAATGTCCAGTGGGGTGGGCGAGAGGTGCATTGCCTTGCATTCAACCGGGCGCTTTGTTACAAAATCACGGTTCACAGGATTGTTCCCGGGGAACTCGGACATTCATGGTTTCTCGACACACTGCAAGCACATTCGGGTCGGGCATTGCACTGCTGCTGGTGACATTGCTGCTGGCGATGGCGCCGTTCGCCGCCGCGCTTGAGATCCACCACGAGCTGGCGGCCGCCGATCACGACGGGCACGAACATTCCGACACCGACCTCTGCCAGTGGGTGCAGTATCACACCGGTCATTCGCTGACCGGTGATGTGCCGGTCCCTTGTGTGTTTCTCGCCCATGGGCCACCTCAACCCTCACCGGCGCCGGTGCTTCTTTCTCAATCGCTTCCGACTTCTCGCGCCTCCCGCGCACCGCCTCAACGATAATTCCGCGCTGCCATGTGTGCATCAGTGGTCGACCTGCGTCGAAAACCGGAGTTGCGTCTCCGGCTTTGCGTAGGGAAGGAATATTCGTGAGGAAGCTACAATGTGGTCACTCAGAGCATTGATGGTGTTGTGTATAGGCTGCTGGCCGGGCGCGCTCGGCGTCTTTTCTGCGCAAGCCCAGCAACCGACGGGGGATGCCGGTCGCACGCTGGTGGGCATTGTCCAGAACCAGGACCTCCGGCGCGTGTCCCAGGCCACCGTTGAGGTGAAGGATCAGGAAGGGACCGTGGTCGTGACAGCGGTGGCCAACGATGCGGGAGAATTTACGGTGGAGCTGCCGGCTCAGGGGACCTATTCCGTGAGCGCCCGGCTGGAAATCTACCGAAGCGAATATCTCATCCTCAAAAGTGGAGCGCAGCCCGCCGGACCGGTGACGCTGACGCTAGCCAAGACCCATGAAATCTCCCTTGAAGTGGTCTCGCCCCTGGCGCCGATTCAGTACAAGGCATCGAGCGAGACCTATGCACTCAGCCGGAAAGAGATCGAAGCCTTGCCGCGCGGCAACAATAACGATCTCCAGGATGTGCTGCTGACGATCCCCAGCGCGGTGTATGGGTCGCTCAAACAGGTGCATATCCGGCAGGACCACGCCAATTTGCAGCTGCGTATCGATGGTGTCCCGATCCCGGACACCGTCTCCTCCACGTTCTCGGATGTCCTCAGCCCGCGCGCCTGGGATCGAGCCGATGTCATTCTTGGCGGGATGGAGGCGCAGTACGGCAACAAGGCGGCGGCGGTGTTGGATATCACGACCAAAAGCGGGACCAAGCCGGCATTCGGATCGGTGCAGATGATGGGAGGCTCAAACGGGACGCTCAATCCGTCATTCGAATACGGCGGCACGGTCGGCGAAAAGTTCCGGTTCTATATTTTAAACAGCCACACGGCGACGAACCGCGGCATCGAGCCGCCGACGCTGGGTCATTCGGTGTTCCACGGACAGAGCGAGCGGAATCAAACCTTCATCCGCGGCGATTACCAACACGACAATAAGAATAACTTCACCTGGTTGTTCCTGAATTCCGTCGCGAAGTATCAAATTCCCACGACGCCTGGTCTCGAACTTGATCCGAGCGGACAGATGTTGCCGCTCCTGCAGGCGGGGCGTCCAGGGTTTGCGCCGGTGGCCTCACAGGCCATCAATGAATTTCAGAAGGAGAACAATCAATACGGCCACATGGTCTGGCGGCATGACGTCAATGCGAATAACTTCTTCAGCTTGGCCGGGTACATGCGACACACGCGTGCCACGTTCAACACCGATCCGCTCAACGTGCTGGCCTACACGGCCGATCCGACGGCGCCGTTTTCGTCCGCCGATCAGGATCGCAATGCCTACTCGACGGGCCTGCGATTCGATTACACCTACGTGCATAGCAAGGAGCATCTCATCAAGGCCGGCTTCCAGCTCGATCGCACGCAGTCGGTGAACAAGACTCGGCTCTTTACCTTTGCCGATGACGGGGCGGGGAATCCAACCGGCGATCTGCTCAGTCTGAACGCCGACAATCGCCAGATTGGCTATCGGCAGGAATTTTGGATTCAAGATCAGTGGAGCCCCAACGACAAGTGGACGTTCAACCTCGGCCTGCGCGGCGATGCCGTACAGTATCTGCGGAACGAGGGCCAGGTCAGTCCGCGACTGGGTGCTACGTATAAGTATGATCAGTCGAACGTGTTCCACGCGTTTTATGGCCGAATGTTCACGCCGCCGAACCTGGAAGCGATTTCGTTTGCGAAACTGAACACGCTCGGAACCAGGGCGCAGCCGGACGATGTGACGAACAACACCGTGCGGGCGGAGCGTGCGCATTATTTTGAAGTCGGCAGCTACCATGCGTTGAATCGCTATGCCACCTTGCAATTCACCGGCTGGTATAAGCTCAGCAACTTCCTGTCGGACGCCGGGCAATTCGGCACCACTCCGCTCTTGAATTATTTTGCGTTCGAGCGAGGCTGGCAACGCGGAATCGACGGCGCGTTAAAGTTGCAACTCACCGACAACCTGACGGCGCGCGGCAACGTGGCTTGGGGGCAATGTAAAGGGTATGGCTTGCAGTCGGGGCATTTCCTATTGGAAGCGAAGGAGATTGCCGACATCAATTCGCGTGGTGGGGTGTTCTGCGATCACATGCAGACCCTGACCAGTTCGGCCGTCGTGACCTACAAGTTCCTGGAACGGACGACGATGACCGGCCAGATGTTGTTCGCGTCGGGCTTGCGGACCGCCGAAAATGAAGACGCGAAGACCAATTCCATCCACAGCCCGTCCTATACGATTTACAACCTGTCCATTGCCCATGTGTTTCCGCTGCCGTGGGACGGACAGAAGTTCTTGCTGGGATTCGACATCATCAATCTGTTGGATCAGAAGTATTACATCAATCAAGGCGAGGGGAGCATCGGACTGGGTGTGGCCCATGCGGGGATGCCGAGATCGTTCTTCTTCCGTGGCCAATGGTTCTTCTAGTATGATGCTGAAACGGGTCACCAGCGGCGTTCTCAGTCGCCCGGCTCCCTGCGACGTACCGCAAGGGTCCGCCTCAGTCGACGGGCTCCCTGCGGCCTTGTTGGATGGCCCGTTTGAGCATCATCATGAAACTGGTTGGAAGACGATATGACGAACATCATCGATGGAATTCGATCACTGACAGTACCCATGGTAGTGCTCGGCATGTGGTGTCTGCTGCCTGTATCTGCCATCGCCGCGACAGGGGATGAGGCGACGCATGAGGCGGATCATGCGCTGGATGCGGATATCATTGAGCTGCCCGAAGTGCATGTACATGGACTTCCGCTGAACCAGGATCAACAGGCGGGGCCGGTGCCGAAATCGACCCCCTGGCCGGCCATCCCTTCATCGCTCGAGGGGAAGCCGCTCGACGATTGGATGAAGGCCCGCCTGCTCGTCTCCAAAGAGGCACAGGTGACGGTGGTTGTGCTGGAATCGGCGAAACATCGTGAACTGACGATCGCCGGCATCATCGCGTTGAATCAATGGACCTTCGCCCCGCAACTCAAAGGCGACGACCCCGTCGACGGCGAACTCACCGTGCGGATTCACTTCCGTTCGCAGTAGTAGCATGAAGATTCAGCGAGGCAAGTGAACCTTGCCACTTGGCAGTATCTTCTCCTCTACCGTGATACGGTTCGAGAAGAAGACAAAGTGTCGGGGCCGGACTGTCTTTTCCAAATGATGCGTGACGCCGGGGCTCCGATCCCATGCCGTGAGGTATGGGATCGGATGGTGGCTGACCTCATTCGCTGTCAGGCTTCGCCGATGTGAGCGAGACCGATCAGAACGCGAGCGCGGCTCGTTCGTCCTGATCCCGGATCGCCGCCGCAAAACGCTTCATGCGCTCGACTAACGCCTTCTCTTCGGGGTCCAGTTTATCTTCGCTCTTCAGGGGGAGGAGCACCGCGTAGGGAACCGACTTGACGACGGCGGCAAAAATTTTATGCGCTGCGTCGACGCTGATCCCGCCTTCCCTTGTTTCCAGCATTTCGAGAAAACGATTCATTCCTTTTCGCTTCCCGTTGTACTCCCCCTTGACGGCGGCTTCACTGACCACTTCCAGCTGCTTGAAGTACGGGGTGAAGTTTCCGCTCGTGGACAGGTTTTTTTGTTCCATCACCATCAACGTGATTTTGTCGATCCACGGCGGTGCGACCCAGGCGTTTGCGTCGACGGGGCCGAGAGAAACGGCCATCCATACCGGAATGATCAGCAAGAAGGTCAGCTGCCGGAAGGATCGTGCCATGATGGACTCCTTTCAGTCGAGCGGTGGTCGTGGTCGATTGATATGGCGAGGTTCCACTCAACGAGAGGCAACATGAGTGCCAGTTGCAGGTCGGATCGTAACCGATGGAAATGTCGACAATGCACAAGACGCGTGCTCAGACGGCGAGCGGTCGCGCACAGGACGCTCCGTTCGAAACGATTGGGTCATCCGGGGAATGTCTCTCTGGAAGGCGGCTGAGCGCTAACAGTTCTCTGCAGGAATTAGCGGCTGCTATGGTCGGGGCCGTAAAGGCACCGGCCGTTTGGTCAAATCATTATGGACCCAGTTATTCTCCGCGTTGACATCGATGCCGCGGACCGATGGCGGTTTATCGAGATTCACATATTGGAAGGTGCCGAAGGGCTGGATCTCGTCATCCGTCGGTAATTGGTCGCGGTTCCAGCCTCCGCCAAGCGAACGGATGAGCGCGACCGAGGTGCGTAGTAATTCGGCCTTGATCTGCACCGACTCAATCCGCGCGGTCAGCATGGCGACTTGGGCGTAGATCAGCTCAAGGCTGGAGGCCAATCCACCTTGATACAATTCCATGGTCAGGTCTTGCGTTTTGAGCGTCGCTCCCACCGCCGCGTCCTGCCGGTTGGCCGCGAGGGTCAACCGGTTGGTCAGGCTCAAATTGTTCTCGACCTCGCGAAACGCATTGAGCACCGTCGATCGATATCGATCCTCCGTCTCGCGATAGGCAGACCAGGATTGCTGCAATTGCGCGCGACGATACCCGCCTTGGAAAAGCGGCAGCGACACGCTTGACCCGTAGGACCAGAAACTATTCGCGAGTGAGAAGAGACTGAAGGCCTCATCTTCAAACCCGCCGCCGAGCCGAAACGAGACATTGGGGTAAAACGCGGCCCGCGCAATACCAATCGTGCGGTTAGCTTGCGCCATTCGGCGTTCCATCGCGGCGATATCCGGCCGGCGCTCCAGTAGCGTAGACGGAAGCGTTTGCGGGATGGTGAATGTGGCCATCTTGAGATCGTTGACCGGCTCGATCTTGAAGGCTGCAGGCGCCATATTGAGCAGGATGGCGATTGCCTGCTCCAGCACTTGGCGTTGGCCTTGTATCTGGGCCCGTCTCGTTTCGGTGCTGAACAGGAGAGACTCCACGCGGGCGACGTCGAGTGCCGATGCAATCTGGCCGATGAACTGCGCGTTGACGAGTTCCAACGACTGGGTGTAGAGCGCGATCGATTGGGTGTAAATCGCATCCTGCGCGTCGAGGCCGCGTAACGCAAAATAGTTTGCCGCGACTTCCGCTTGCAGGCTCAGCCGCGCGAGTCCGAAATCAGCGGCCCGTTCTTCGGCGCGATAGATCTCCACGCGTGTCGCGTTGCGAAGTGCCGACCAGAAGTCGGGTTCCCAGGATGCGATCCCGCCGGCGGCCACGCTCGATTCTTCCAGTGGACTGTCTGGAGCGCGAAACAAGCGGTGGAGTGACTGTCGATTGTCGCTCGCATCAAATCCCAATCCGACGCGAGGGAGGTATTGCGACCGGGCTTTCATCATCGCATCGCGGGACTGCACAAATCGTTCGGCGGCGGCCTGTAGGTCTGGGTTCGCGGTCAACGCCTGCGCTTCCAACCTATCCAGAACCGGATCGTTAAACAGCTTCCACCAATCCTGGCGCAACTCGCCGTCAGACGGTGTCGCCTGTACGAAGGGGCTCGACCCGTGCCATGAGTCGGGAACGACGAACTGAGCCGGCTCATAGGGAGGCGAGAGATCGACGGCTGGAAACGTACTACAGGCCGGGAGGCCGAGCGCCAGCAGCAGCACGCCGGCAGCGGCTATGCTTGTGAATGGGCAGGCCCAGGGCTGTTCGGCTGGTGTGTGAGGTTGCCTGTCTGTGGAGCATGTCATTTCGAAGATGGGTCCTTCGTGACTGGCGTCGTGCTCCCCACGAGGTCGTAACCGGGCGCCGGCGTGACGACGCGGACCTTGTCGCCCTCCAGCAATGCGGCGCTCGGGTTATTCACGACGCGGTCCTGGCTGGATAGGCCTCCTGCCACCTCGACGGCATTATCCATGAGCTTGCTTACCGTGATGGGTTTCAGATGCACACGGTCGTCCTCCGTCACCACTGCCACCTGTGTGCCATGCTCTTGGAACACTAACGCAGTGGAGGGAATGGTGAGCGCATTCCGGTCGACCGGCGCGGTGAGATGAACTTGGGCATAGGACCCTGGCCACAAGGCCCGGTCTTCGTTGTCGATCGTGAAGACCGTCACCGCAGTGCGGGTGCTGACATCAAATCCGCGGGCGACCGTGAGGAATTTCGCGGTGAAATGACGATCGGGCAGTTGCGGCACCGTCACGTCGGCCGTCAGCCCCGGTTTGAGAAAGGCCCCGAAGGATGCCGGTACGTTGACAAACAGCCGCAGCATGCTGACGTCGGCCACGGTAAAGAGATTGGTGATGGAACTCCGATTACTGATGTTCCCTTCCTTATTGATGTAGTCGCCGACATTGATGTTGCGGACCGTCACGACACCGTCATAGGGCGCGACGATGGTTTTGAATTGAATCAGCGCCTCAAAATTCTTCACGTTCTGTTCCGACGCCTTGACCCTGGCCGCTTCGGCCTTCGCGTTGGCTTCCTGCACGGAGATCGATTGTTCGGAGACCGCGTGATTTTTGCGCAGCGCGACCCAGCGTTTCGCCGTCAGGTCGGCAAGGGCATACTTGGCTTGTTCTGCAGCGAGATCCGCTTTGGCCTGGGCATACTGGGCATCGAGGGCCGGCGCGTTGATTTCGGCGAGGATGTCGCCCTTTTTCACCAGGGCGCCGTAGTCCTTGTACCACATCTTGACGTAGCCGGAGACCTGCGCATAGATCGGCGCTTCGAACCAGGCCTGAATATTTCCGGGGAGGCTGATGGTTTCAGTCGGCGGCACCGGCGTCGGGTAGGTGACTGCCACCGTGGGAACGGTGTCCTCCAGCGTCTGCTTGCGCAAGGTCGTGGCGTCGACATTGCTCTCATAGATTCGATAGCAGAGATAAACCAGGAGCAAAAAGAACCCTGAAAGGACTCCGGAACGTTGATGCAGAAGCTTCAGCATCACAGGTGCTCCTTTGCCGGAAGGCTTCGCCCGTCATAGAGCATGGCATATACGCAGGGGACGAAAAACAGGGTAAAGACAGTGGCCACGAACAGGCCGCCGATGACGGCGCGTCCGAGCGGCGCATTCTGAGAATACCCTGTCGCCATGGGCACCATGCCGAAGATCATCGCCGACGCGGTCATGAGAACCGGACGGAAGCGGGTCGTCCCGGCTTCCAGCGCGGCACGCAGGGCTTCGCCGTGCGTTTCAAGCCGTTCGCGTGCGTAAGAGACGACCAGAATGGAATTGGCTGTCGCTGTTCCCATCGTCATGATGGCGCCGGTCAGCGCAGGCTCCGACAGACGCGTATGCGTCAGGAACAGGGCCCAGGCGATACCAGCCAACGCGCCGGGCAAGGCGGTGATGATGATGAACGGGTCGAGCCAGGATTGAAAGTTGACCACGATCAGCAGATAGACCAGCACGATTGCGGCGAGCAGTCCGAAGATCAGCTCGAAATAGGCGTCGTGCATGAGTGAGGCCTGGCCGTGGATTTCGATGGCGGCGCTGCGAGGTAGTTCGTGTTCCATGCTCTTGGCGACTGTTTCGACATCGTTCAGGACGCCGCCCAGGTCGCGCCCTTCAGTCCCGACATAGATGTCGAACAGGGGCATGATGTTCGCGTGGGTGATTACGCCCGGTGTGCCCTCCGCCGAGAGGTCGGTGAGATTGCCGAGTAATTGCACATCATGGTTGTCAGCAGCCTCGCCGGAGGATTCGACGGGAATGGTTTTGAGGCTATTGACGCTATTGACCTGAGCTTGCGGCGTATACACGTTGATCAGATAGGACATGCCGGTCTTGGGATCGAGCCAATACACCTGGTCGATCTGTTGGCTGCCGGCGGTCGTCATCAGCAGGTTGGACGCCATGTCCTTCTGGGTTCGGTTGACGGCCAGGCCGAATGTGCGATTGCCTTCCACCATGAGCGTCGGCGTGCGCATGGTTTGTTGGATGACCACGTCGGTGGCGCCGGGGATCTGGCGCAACTTGCCGGCCAATTTGCGGGCGAACTCGTAGTTGGGGTGCATGTCCGGGCCCTTGATCTGTACGTCGATCGGCGCCGGCGCCCCGAAGTTGAGAATTTTGGCGGTCAGGTCGGACGGCTGGAAGGTGAATTCGGTGCCCGGATACCGCTCTGCTAAACCCTTGCGCAGAATGCGGCGGTACTCCCACACCGGCGATTTTTCGTTTTTCAACAGAATCGTCAGGTCGCAATCCTGCGAGCCGATGGTCGGCGTCGGAATGAACGCGAGATTATGCGCCCCAACCGGCAGGCCGCAGTTGCTGACAATGTTTTCGACTTCTCCGGCCAACAACTCTTCCACGCTGTTCGAGACCAGCGTGGCAATACGTCCCGATACCTCGATGCGTGTTCCGAGCGGTGCCCGCATATGCATCTGAATGACACCGGATCTGATCTCGGGAAAATAATCGCGCCCCAGAAAAAAGAACAACGACAGCGAGGCCACGGCGATGATCAGAGAGATCGTCACGAATGCACGGCGCTTGGCGATGACCCGTTCGAGCAACATCCCGTAGCGCTCGCGAAACCGATTGAACCCGCGTTCGAATCCCTGTTGAAAGCGGACGAGTGGGTTCCGTGAGGGACCTGAACCGAGCTGCTCCGGATGCTCAAGCGACTTCGACATGGTGACCCTTCATCATATATTTCGCCATAGTCGGCACCAATGTGCGTGACAGGATGAAGGAAGCCAGCATCGCAATGATGACCGCTTCCGCCATGGGTTTGAACAGATAACCGGCGACACCGCCCAGTTCGAACAGGGGAATCCACACAATGGCGATGCAGAGCGTTGCGACGAACGTCGGGACCACGATCTGATTGGCCGCATCGACAATGGCCTGTTCGAGCGGTTTGCCCATTTCGAGATGCCGGTCGATATTCTCGATCATCACGGTTGCATCGTCGACGAGGATGCCGACAGCCAGCGCCAAGCCGCCCAAGGTCATGACGTTGATCGTCTCATCGAGCCAATGCAGGCCGATCAGCGCGGTCAGGATGGAGAGCGGAATCGAGGTCCAGACGATCACCGTGGCCCGCCAGGAACCCAGGAGCAACAACACAATCAGGCCGACCAGCGCGCCGGCGGTGGCCATTTCGTGCAGCACATCGGCAATCGAATCCTTCACGAAGGTAGAGGCATCATCGAGGAGTTTGATTTCGACTCCCTCCGGAGAGATTTGCTCGGCGCGCGGGATCATATTTTTGATTCCATTGACCACGTCGAGGGTTGACGCTTCGGTGCTCTTCATCGCGACGATGATGACGGTCTGCTTCCCCTTCACCAGCACGGCGTTTTGTTGGACCCGACCCATGAGGCGCACCGTGGCCACATCGCGCAGATAGATATAGGCGTTGTCTTCCCGTTTGACCGGAATGTCGCTGAAATGCTCGATCTGCATGGGGGAGGCATTCGTCTGGACGATCCAGTCGGTCTGCTTGATCTTGATGTCGCCGGACGGCAACACGAGATACTGCTGCATGAGAACATTGTGTATGTCCGCCGGAGTCAGATTGCGGGCGAGCAGTTTTTGCTGATCGAGATTGACCATGACCTGCATGTCCTGGCCCCCGTAGGGGTGCGGCAGGACGATGCCCGGTACCGTCACGAGCAGAGGGCGGATTCGCATGTAGGCCAGGTTGTACAGTTCCGCCGGCGTCAGCCGGTCGGAGCTGATTTGCAGCATCGCGACAGGGATCGAAGAGGGCGCGAGACGCATGACCATGGGCGGAGAAATGTCGGGCGGGAGCGCCTTGACGACGGTCTGCGCGATGGCGGTGATATCTGCCTCTGCCCGGCCCACATCTACTCCGTCCTGGAGAAAGATGTTGGTGATACTGCTGCCATAGTAGGAATGACTGTGGATGTATTTGATGCCTTCCACCGTCGACGTCAGAAAGCGCTCGAAGAGGTACGTGATGCGTCCTTCCACTTGCTGCGGCAGCAGACCGGCGTAAGCCCAGACCACCGAGGTGACGGGTATCGTGATATTCGGAAAGACGTCGGTCGGCATGTGAAGCACCGTGATGGTGCCCAGCAGCACAATAAGAATGGACATCACGACAAAGGTATAGGGTCTGCGGAGGGCGATGAGGACGATTTCATTCATGCAGACAGTCCTCTCTTTCAACCCGAAGGGGTTGCAGATACAGCGTCAATCGATGAACAGTTGTATGCGGCTCATGTTGGTGGAATAGAGCAAGGTTCTTGCCGTCGTGCGGTTTGTGTGGGCGAGGACAGGCAAGGATCGGTTATTCGCACATTTGGGGAGAATCCTCACCAATCGAGGGCTGTCGAGCGCCTGCAAGGGAAGGACCGACTCACGAAGGGGCAGAATCGCACTGTGCGCACAGTGCAAAGTTTCACAGTTTCCCCGGACGAGAAATCGGCGTCTGCGTCCAGACATCACGGTCCCGCCACCAGATTCGCAGCAATTGTCGCGGTTTGGTGGACCGTCGCGTGAACGATTGTGTTGGTATTAATCTTGCGACCGCCTGGATGTCGAAAGCGGCCAACTGTGTCAGGGAATGCTCACGCTTACAAAAAACTATCTGTGATGAGAGCACCAGGGAGGTCGGCGCAATGAAGGGAATGCAGAGATTCGGTATGGTGATGGGAATCGCAGCGGGGCTTGCGACGGGGCTGGCAGTCGTCGAGCCTGTGCGGGCAGACACGCTCACGATCGGCGCAGCCTATAGTCTGAAGGCGGCGTTTCAGGAAGTGGTGCCGATGTTCGAGAGTGAATTCGGCGCGACGGTCAAGGTCGTCTATGGCTCATCGCAAACCCTCCGCCGGGAAGTGGAGAACGGAGCTCCCGTCGACGTGTTGCTCACCGCGGTGGACGATCTGGAGAAATTGCAGAAGAAGGGACTGACTCTCAACGGCGGCCCCGAAGTTTACGCGCAAACGTCTCTCGTGTTCGTCATGTCGACTGCTTCCCAGGCCATGCCGATTTCCTTTCACGACATGTCATCGGAGGGAAGAACCAGGGTGGCGATCGGGACGTTTGAGAGTGCCGCCGCCGGACCCCTCACGGCACGGGCGCTTCGCGCAGCGGATCCCTCGTATAAGGACCGGTTCCGCCTGATCTCGGCCACCCATCACGATGAAGTCATCAAGATGATCCGTAGCGGTGAGGCAGAGGCGGGGCTTGTCTACCGTGTCGATGCGATCCACAACAGCGGGTTGGTGCGCATCATCGATGAAACGCCGGGTGGAACGTATACGCCGATCCGGTTCGGCGAAGCGGTAGTCTGGACCTGCCGCGATGAGTCGCGGGCTGCAGCTGAACAGTTTTCCGATTTCTTCATGAGTCCCCGCATTCAAAAGCTTCTGCTCAAATACGGGTTTGAACCGGCGGCATCACCTGAGGGCGAAAATAAGCTGGCGCGTACGGCGCCAAAAGTTCGAGTCAATTGACCCGTCACTGTGGGTTCTCGACTCCGCTTAAGTGTGCTGCCGGTCGTACCACGCCCGTTCCTTCATCGTGTCTGATCAACTGGCGCCCCGACAGCATGCGTAGGCCGACATAGAACACCGGGGTGAGAAACAGGCCGAACAGGGTCACCCCGATCATGCCGGAGAACACGGTGACGCCGGTGGCCGAACGCACTTCGGCGCCGGCTCCATGTGAAAGCACGAGCGGCACCGTGCCGGCGATGAAGGCGACCGAAGTCATCACAATTGGGCGCAACCGCAGCCGGCAGGCTTCGAGTGCCGCCTCCACAATGCCCTTTCCCTGCAGTTCCAGCTCGCGTGCGAATTCGACGATCAGAATGGCGTTCTTGCACGCCAATCCCATCAGCACCACCAGGCCGACTTGCACGAAGGTATTGTTGTCACCGCCGGTGAGTTTGACGCCCGCGAGCGCGCAGAGCATGCACATGGGCACGATGAGGATCACTGCCAGCGGCAGGGTCCAGGACTCGTACAGCGCGGCGAGGACGAGGAAGGCCAGCAGGATGGCCACGGGAAAGACCAGTAACGCGGCCTTGCCTTGCGACGCTTCCTGAAAGCTCAAATCGGTCCATTCGATGGTCATCCCGTTCGGTAGCACCTTCCCGGCGATGTCGCGAATCGTGTCCATCGCCTGTGCCGACGAAAACTTGGTGGGATCGGCTTCTCCCATGAAATCGGCGGCTGGATAGCCGTTGTAGCGCAGCACCGGATCGGGGCCGTACGTTTGGCTGAATTTCACCATCGAGCCGATGGGAACCATTTCGCCGCGGTCATTGCGCGTTTTGAGATTCGCGATGTCCTCGACCTTTCCGCGGAAATCGCCGTCCGCTTGCGCATAGACACGCCAGGTGCGGCCGAACAGATTGAAGTCGTTGACGTAGGCTGAACCGAGGTAGATCTGCATCGTGGCGAACAGCTCGGTCAAGGCAATGCCTTGCGTCTTGGTCTTCACGCGGTCCACTTCGGCGTCGAGCTGCGGCACATTGGCCTGGTAGCCGGAAATCGGGTAGCCCATTCCCGGCGTTTGCATGACCGCTCCTTGCAGACCGCCGACTGCATTTTGCAGCGCCCCGAAGCCCAGTCCCGCCCGGTCTTCCACGAAGAGCCCATATCCCGCGCCATTGCCGAGTCCGAGGATCGGCGGGGGCATCAACACAAAGGTGATGCCTTCCTTGATGGCGGAGATCTTTTGATTCATCTCCTCGCTGATTTCCTTGGCGCTGCGGTGGCGCTCGTCGAACGGCTTCAAGATGAGAAACGCGATGCCGTAATTCGGCGTGTTCGTAAACTGCAACGGATTCAGGCCGGTCATGGCTACCACATGGGCGATGCCGTCCACGGTCTTGCTGATCGCGACCACCTGCCGTAACACCGCATCCGTACGGTCGAGCGAGGCGCCTTCCGGCAGTTTCACTCCGGCCATCAGATACAACTTATCCTGGGTGGGAATGAAGCCGCGCGGTACCGCCTGGAAGAGCATGCCCGTGACGATCAAGAGCAATGCGTAGACGGCAAAGACCGAACCACGATGTTTCAACGTGCGCGAGACGGTGCCTTGATACCCGTTGGAACTGGCCTTGAAAAAGCGATTGAACGGCCGGAACACCCAGCCGAATAGACGTTCGATCAAGCGCGAAAGGGCGTCCTTCGGTGTGCCGTGGCTTTTGAGCAGTTTTGCTGCGAGGGCCGGGGAAAGGGTGAGGGAATTGATGGCCGAGATGACCGTCGAAATGGCGATCGTCACGGCGAACTGTTTGTAGAACTGGCCGGTGACGCCGCTCAGAAAGGCCATCGGCACAAACACGGCGCACAAGACGAGCGCGATCGCGACGATCGGGCCCGACACTTCCTGCATCGCCTGGTGGGCAGCCTGGAGTGGGGTGCGTCCTTCTTCGATGTTGCGTTCGACATTTTCCACCACCACGATCGCGTCATCCACCACGATGCCGATGGCGAGGACGAGTCCGAAGAGCGTGAGTGTGTTGATGGAGAAACCGAAGAGGTACAGCGCGGCGAACGTGCCGACCACCGACACCGGCACGGCGATCAGCGGAATGATCGAGGCACGCCAGGTTTGCAGGAACAGGATGACGACGAGCACGACGAGCAGAATCGCTTCCATGAGCGTCTGGACCACGGCCTGGATTGAATCACGCACGAACACCGTCGTGTCGTAGTCCGAGCGGTAGGTGAGGCCGGGCGGAAAGCGTGTCTTGAGTTCTTCCATTTTGGTAATGACGGCGTCGCGGACGGTCAGCGCGTTTGCGCCGGGCGCCTGGAAGATACCGATGGGCGGTGCGTCCTGATTGTCGAGTTGTCCGCGCAACGTGTAGTCGTTGGCGCCCAGTTCGATGCGCGCCACGTCGGAAAGACGGACGACTTCCCCGCCCGCGCCGATTTTCAGCACGACATTGCCAAACTCCTGGGCCGTGCGCAGACGGCCCTGGGCATTGATGGAAATGAGAAAGTCGGTGTCTTTAGCGATCGGTTCCGCGCCGAGCTGCCCGGCCGAGACCTGAATGTTTTGCTCCCGCACGGCGGCGACGACGTCGCTGGCGGTCATCCCGCGCGACGCGATCTTGTCAGGGTTGAGCCAGATACGCATTGCATAGTCGCCGCTGCCGAAAATCTGCACCTGGCCGACACCGGGCAAACGCGCCAGTTCATCTTTTATTTTGATGTTGGCGTAGTTGCGCAGGTAGAGCGCGTCGTATTTGCCCTCCGGTGAAAGGAGCTGAACCATCACCAGGAAGGTCGGCGACTGTTTCTGTGTCGTGACGCCCAGGCTGACCACTTCCGACGGGAGCCGTGAAAGCGCCTGACTGACCCGGTTTTGCACCTGCACTTGGGCCGCATCCGGATCCGTACCGGGACGGAAGGTGATCGTCATCTGCAACACGCCATCGGAGCCGGCGACCGATTTCATGTACATCATGTTCTCGACGCCGTTGATCTGTTCTTCCAGCGGCGTGGACACGGTTTCGGCGATCACCTTGGGATTGGCTCCGGGGTAGATGGCGCGCACGATCACCGCCGGCGGGACGACTTCGGGGTACTCGCTGATCGGAAGGATGGGAATGGCGATCAAGCCTGCGGCAAAGATCACGATGGACAGTACCGCGGCGAAGATCGGCCGATCGATGAAAAATTTCGAAAAGTCCATGGCCGGCGCTCCCTACTTCCCGGCCATGGCTTGAGGGGCGGGGGGCGCCGACGGCTTGTCCATCGGCACTTCGGCTGGGGTCACCGGCATGCCGGGGTAGAAAACTTTTTGCAGGCCGACCACGACAATCCTGTCATCCGGCGCGAGACCGGATTGCACGACGCGTAATCCGTCGACCACACCGCCTAGCACGATATCCTTGCGTTGGGCTTTCCCGTCTTTATCGACCGCATAAACATATTTGCGATCCTGATCGGTGAGAATGGCCTTGTCGTCGATCAAAAGAGCTTCAGCCTTCTGGCCGCTGACGAACTGCACGCGCGCGAAGAGACCGGGGGTAAAGATGCGGTCGGGATTGGGGAGCACGGCGCGAGCGCGCACGGTTCCGAGCGTCGGATTGACCTGGGTGTCGAGAAAATCGACTCGTCCGGTGTGCGGATAGCCGGTTTCGTTGGCAAGACCGACGTGGACGGCATTGTCCTGCGCGGTGCGCTCGTTCTTGCGCTCCTGTTCCTTGTAGCGCAGGTAACTGTTTTCGTCCGCATCAAAATACACGTACATCGGGTCTTGCGACACCACCGTCGTCAGCAGGGTATCGTCGGCGGTGGCCAAGTTGCCGACCGTGACGAGGGCCCGGCTAGCCCGTCCTGAAACCGGGGCGCGGACTTCGGTAAAGGACAGGTTGAGCTTCGCGGTGGCCACTGCTGCTTCGGCGGCATGCACATCCGCCGCGCTCTGCGCCTGTGCGGCGCGCCGCAAGTCGAGTTCCTCGTGCGAGATGGCGTTATCGTTGATCAATGCCTGGGCGCGTTTATTGCGGATGGTTTCTAGCTGCTGCGCGACCCGCGCGCGTGACAGTTGCGCCTGGGCATTCTCCAAGGCGGCACGGTAGGGACGAGGGTCGATCTGGAACATCAACTCGCCCTGTTTCACGTCCTGGCCTTCTTTATAGGCCACTCGCTGCACATAGCCGCTGGCGCGTGGCCGCAACTCGACCGTGTCGATGGCGCTGATGCGGCCCGTGTATTCGTCCCATTGCTGCACCGGCTTCGAGATCACTTTCGCGACCCCGACCTCCGGGGGAGGCATTTGCCCGCCGCTGCTGGCTTGTTCGTTATTGCAGCCGGCCACCGTCAGCATCACGGCGAGTAGCCACGGTGTATATCGGACAGTGCGCATGGTGTACCTGATGGAAGAGTGATGGAAAACGATGACGTCAGCTCCGCATGGCATCGACGGTTCGTTGTTAGTCCTGCCTGCAGTATCCGGTATGCCGTCAAACATAGTCAATATATGAATGATGCAGCTATGAATAATTGATGATTGAATCTTGTCGTGTTTTGAGGTAGCGTGTCCGCAGCATGAAACGTGTGAAGGCAGTCCCGCGAATCAAGGCCGGAGAGAACGCGTGCGTCTCTCCCTGTATCTCGACGTTGCCGCGGCACCGGATGGTCGAACTCCTGTGGAGCTTTACCCCGGCCTACCAACGGTGGTCGGAATCGCTGTTGGTGGAGAAGGGTTTGTCGCCTCAACGGTTGCGTATTCTCAGCTCAATTCATGAGCGCGGACCGAGGATCATGAGCGACCTCAAGAAGGAACTGGGCGTGACGGCGACCAACGTGACGGCGCTCGTCGACTCGCTGGAAAAGGACGGGCTGGTCGTGCGGAGACGGCATCCGACGGATCGCCGGGCCACCGTGATCGAACTCTCGGACAAGGTCATGACGCAGTTATCCCCGCGCTGCACGGAGTACAAAGAACAGGTCGCGGAGCTCTTCTCAGATCTCAGCGACAACGAATGCAAAGCCTTCGTGAAGACGCTCGAGAAACTCTGGAGTCGCTTGCAGGGCTAGAGGGCAGTCGTACGAAATTTTTGGGCAGATGCCGAGGCAGAATTCAGGAAGGTTCGCGGTAGCTTCGGCTGGGCCATTTCGATTCAGCCTTGCGGTACGGGCGTGACGGAGGCTTACGAGTCACGAGACGCTTGAACAGGACTGCTAGGGCAGCAAGTGACAGTGTAGCGAATAGGCGAGCGAACATTTCTCACGATATCGCCCTGCGACGAACATGTCAAACAGGGACCAGTCCAGGCTACATCGGGCCAGCGGGGTATCCGTTCCCTGTTTGTATGAGACTCATTCATCTCCCCCGAACACAGTGGTGGCATAATTCAGGACCACGCACCCTCCACGGAAAGAGAAACTGTCGCCTTCCAGCCTGTTGTCAGTCATTCACGAGTTCCCCTCTTCACCCTTCTCCGCCACATCAAACTGTAGCCCGCTCGAGCCTTCGCCGCGGCCTGGTTCTTTGCGGCGGCCGATCCAGAGATGGGTGGAGCCGTCGGTCCAGCGCGCGTATTGATACGTTCTAGTGACGCGGGCCCCTTCGCGCGGCACTTCTTCCTCGTAGACTAACAGATCGCGCTGTGGTTCGAGCAATCGCCCCTGCGGGAGTTGCACACTTTGAATGCCGTCTTCGCCGAACGCCGGCAGGACACCTCGCTTGAGTCGCACTGTTGTACCGTCCTTGACCGGCAGCAATGGAATCCAATAGTCCGGCACCCTGGTGCCGAGACGGTAGACCAACGGGGCGCCATCACTATCGGCGGCAGGCGGGGGCGGCTGCTCCGCCTGCGTCTCTTGATAGGCTTCATGTCGGTCCAAAGGACGACCGGCGGCGCTTTCGACGACCCGCTCGACGGCCCAGGCCAGGTTGGCCATTTCATCTCGCAACAGCGACAGATCTTCGATTGGCTGGCTCTCCAACATCGGACCCAACACGGGCGGTAGGAACAACAGCCGCTGGCTGTCGTTCGTGAGGCTGAACATGCGCCAGGGCGACGCGGGCCCGTCGACTTCGTTCGCGTGGGGAATGAGGAACCGTTCGCCGAACGTGTTGGTGACGACGAGCGCGCGGATCTGTGAAAGGGTGCCGACAGGTACGTCGAGCGGCAGTAGAAACCAATCATTGCTGTATTCCAGTGCGAACTTCACGAGTAGCAGGCGGGCCAAGTCTTGTGGTGCTGCCTGGACGCTCGCAAAATTGACGGCCCCGTCTTCGAATTCCCAAAAACGCGCAGAGGGCATGCCGCGAAACGAGACCGGTGCAGGGAGAAAGGCTTCCGTGAGGGACGTGCGGCTGTCGGTGGCGCCCAGACTGTTTCCTGAACTCGCCGTGAACGAAAACCAGTCGAGACGGCCATCCAGATACTCCGGCGCGGTCAGCACCACTTCGCCTGCTGCCGTCTTGCCTGCGATACTTAGGGTGTATTCCATCCGTTCTGGAATCCAGGCGGACGGAGCGGCGCCCTGTTGGAACAGGCCGTCCAGCCAGCTCAACCAGTTCGTCACGATGCCGGTCACTCTTGGGCGGTCGCTCTCAGCCACCTGATCCAACGGCGCCTCGCGAAAGAATTCCGCCATACTGTTGCTGGCCTGCAGTGCGCGAAATCGTGCGGCGAACCGCAGCCCATCGATGGTGCGGCCGCTTAACACGCGGATGAAGGAGAGACTTGCGGCGTCAATGTGCTTGGCCTGCTCTGCAGTGGGGGCGGTCAGGACATACGTACTTGCCAGCCACTGCGCGCGGCTGGGGCCAACTCTGGCCGTATCCAGCAGGCGGAGTAAATGTCGTCCCGATTCGGCCGCGAGCCGCCAATTGGGGCGCGAGCCGTCTATCACTGGTTCCGCTTCCACCAGCGTTTCCAGGGCCAGGGCGTCGGCTGTATAGGGTCTGGCCGGATGTGGGCCGGAGCGCGGCCCCGGTTGATAGCGGGTGACGGCGGCAGTGTCCACGATCACCTGCGCGGCGGCAGGCGAACCCGCATCGGCGCCGTTGAACTCGCCGAACTGCCATTGGCGTCCCAGCATCCACAGCGGGTCGTGGATCCGCGCCTGCAAGCCATCTTGCAGGTCGGGGTTCTGGGTGCTGAGGTCGAGTCTGATTCGAGAAGGCATGCCTATGCTCCTATCGCTGGATCGATGACGCCGGTGAAGTCGAGGGAGCCGCCGGTAAACAGCAGTGCGGGCGCGGAGGCATCTTGCTCACCTGACCCCACCGGTTGCAGCGCACGTTTACCGGCGCGGTCCCACGTGGCCATGCCGTCGAACAGGGTGAAGGCCATGCCGTTTACGATCCGTCCTTCGACCCCCACGGTGGCGGCGGGCACTTCGAGCCGCACCCAACGACCGGGCGGGGGCAGGGGGCCTATGTATTGGCGGCTGACGGTATTGTCGGTGCCCCACGGAATGAGGTTTTCACCCCAATAGGCGCGGTGCTCCCACGTGCCGTCGTTCCACTGCAACATGACCTGTCGAGGCATACGCGCGGGATCGAGGTAAATGTGCGCGAACAGGCGGTCCCCCACATTGACGAACAGCGGCACCTTGGCGCCTTGGAAAAAATGCTGGTGCATGCCGGCCGCGAAAATCGATTGATGGGCGCGCTTGCCGGATAGCGGTTCCGGTTTCATGCGAATCCAGGTCCAGGTCTCACCATCGCCCAAAGGAGCGGCGCCTTCCGGCAGTTGGTCTTCCACCCAGATCAGTTCCTCGCCGCTGTCCGGCGCGACGGTGCGGAGTCGAGCCAAGTCCATCGTGTCTTGCAGGACGGCTTCCAGGCTGTTGAGGTCCCAGGTCGCGCGCCGATCCGACGGCACCGCGAGCAGCAGCGCTTGCGGTGGGGCACTATTAGGCTGATCGTAATGAAAAGTTACGCCCGTCGTTTCGCGCGGACTCGGTACCGTCTCCACCCATTCGTCGATCAAGAGCCCCGCGAAGGGTTGATCGAAGCGGGGCGGTTGCGGCGACGACATCTGCGCCACCAGCGAGAGGCGCCCTCGCGGAAGGGGCTGGTCAGGCGCCAGCGGCAAGGCCACCCAGCGATCCTCCGCCTGAAAGGGGAGTTGGCCGACGTGGAATCGGAGTGCGGCACTACCCACTGTTTCTCCATACAGCATGGCCTCGTTCAGACGTGTCGCACCGGGTCGTACATAGGCGGCACGCTGAAACCAGGTGACGGCGGCCATGGGGTCCTGTCCTTGGAGCGAGAGGCTGGCGCCGAAGGACTCATTCAATTGTGCCGCGTTGGTCGCGGTCACCCGAGGCAGCGCCAGGAAGTCCTGGCCAAAGATGATGCGGATACGCGCCAGGTCATGATCGCGCCGTTCTTCCGCGGTGGCGTTTGCACGCACAAAGTTCTGATCGGATTCGGCCACACGGTCCATGCGCCGTTGCACTTCACGCAGGACCGACCGTGCCTGAGCCAGGAGCACCGATCGCGCGTCCGATCCCGTTCCGCCGATGTCCAACGGAACCGCACTGGGTATGCCGAAGTTCGCCAAGCCAAGCAGGGCGCGGCGAACGTCGTCCAGGCCGGCAGTCAGGTCGTCCGATGGTGGCGTTGGGAGGAGGCCGTTCAGAACTCGATGCGCGTCGGTCAACGCGTGCAACGCGCGGGTGGCACGGCCGGCAAACTCGTCATGGTCCAGGCCTGAATCAGCAGGTGATTCAGGCAACGACAGGTCGCGGCCGTCCAGGGATCGGGCATTGCTGAGCAGGCGTCGCACCGTGGTCGCGACGTCACACCATTCGGCAACCCCGATGATCTCCGCGCCCCAGCTGTTGTCGCGGCCGAACTGTAATCGAATGAGCGCATCCGGCGGGACAGTGGCGGGACGAGTCTGGTGCAGCACGAACCGCCACCGTTGCTCCAACTCAGCCTGCTGCGCGCGACTGTTACCCTCCGCCAGATAGATCGCATCCAGCGGCGCCAGCCCGAGTGACGTCAGCGCGCTTTCGACGGTCTGAACGATCTGCCCGTCCTGCTCATTGACATACTCCGCCTTGCAACGAACCTGGGACGGGTTGGGCAGCAGCGTGGCCACCCAGGCGTTCAGGATCGGTTCGGCCTGGGCACGGGCCGATGGGCTATTCGTCGGCCAGCCTGACGGTGCCGTTCCGTCGGTCGCGGGGAACAGCGTGCAGAGGCGATGTGTCAACCCGATGCCGCCCCTCGGCGTGCGGATCACCTCCAACTCCGGCGGTGGCACGTCCCCCGCCGCGATGGCCTCCAGCGTGGCGCCGGAGCGAAGCGGATTGCCTTGCACGAGCTGGTACACACTCTCGGCCACGACGCTGTCTCCAACCGAATCGACCAGATCATCGAGTGCCTTGAGCACGTCCACCAGCGCGGTGAAGTCGGGGCTGCCGGGAGGCGGAAATCCCAAGGTCGTGTTGCCGAACGGAATGGTCGTGACATCCCAAGGCGTTTGCGGCGCTTGGCGTTGTTGGCTCGCCGTCCATCGACGATGCAAGGCCAGCCCGTCGACCACGGCCGCTGCCGGCAGGGATTTCAGCGCCTCATTCCATTGCGCGGCGAGGCGCGTGGTGAGGGCCGTCCGTGCGGCGACCAGGTCGGCCATCGCCTTGCCTCGTTGCCCGCCTTCCTTGGCGAGGGCCTGACGATCGAACTCGGCGGCGAGTGTGTCCTGTCGTGCGGCCATCTGTTGCGCGGCCGGAATGGAATCCGGATCGGCGGCATTGAGCAACTTGGCCTGGGCTCGTGCCGCGAGCAGGCGTGAACCTTCCTGCGCGTTGACGTTCTGCTGGGCGGCGGTTGCCTGAGCCACGGCAGTGGCCTGGGCTTGGGTCAGCTGGTCCACGCGATTCTCCCAATCATCCAAATCCCGCGCTTCCAACAACTGAACGGCATAACGCCGTGCCGAGGGTTGAAGCACCTTGCCCTCCGGTTTGGCTGCCTGTTGTTGCGCCAGCACCTGGGCCGCTTGCGCGACCTGTGTCTGTGCGGCCTGGGCCTGCTGCGCAAGTGTGGCGATCGTTCCCAGTGCGGCTCGATATGTTTGCTCGCGGCGCTCTCGTTCGGCCTTCAGTCCGCGAGCGTCCTCCGCCCGTCGCAAGGCCTGGTCCCGTTGCGCCATCAGCAGCGTCACCTCTTGCGCCAGTGTTTCGGCGCGCGTGAGGGTGTCCCGGATGTCGGCGAAGCGGTCGGTGTAGGTGAAGCTCGTGAGCGCGCGGAAGCGTTGGATGTACCGGTCCAAGCCGCGTTCATGGAGGTGGCGTTCGAATCGGTATCCGAGCAGCGCGGTCAAGGATTGACCGTGACGCACGCCGTCGAGCAGCCACTTGGCGCGATGGACCCGCTCGGACGAAAGGTCGACCGCAAAGGGCGATGCGCCGGCTGCGCGATTCGCTTCCTCGGAGAGGTAGCCGCTCCGCAGGACGGCCGCGGCTGCCGCATGTCCGAGCGAGGGGGCATGCACGAAACCCTTATTGTGTATCGAGCGGGAGACCGGCGCGGTGACGCCCTCTGGTGGGGTGGAGACCGGTTGCAGCAGGGCCGCACGACGGACCTGTTCCAGCCAGCCATACGCGCCCAGCCTGATACCGGTGGGCGTGGCCTGCCGCAGGGCGGCCAGCCGCCTGGTGGCCAGCGACGTGCCCCAGGCATCGAGGCGATAGGTGAGTACATCCATTGCTTCTGCGAGCAGTGTTTGCCGAATCGATTCGGGCAAGCTGGTCAGTTCATCCCAGGCCGGCTCGTGTGTCGTCGAAAGGGCGCGAGTCAGCAGCAGGGTCCGAAAAGCAGCGGTGAGGAGCTGCTGTGGCACGGGCGGTTGTTGGGTGGAGACTTCAGGAAACTCCCGCAACGTGTAGCGGGAGGCGTTCGCGTCCTGTGCCAGCAGCACGACGGGGTTGGATTCCACCGTGGTCTGGAGTGCCTGGGGGATCTGGCCTCGACGTGTCAATCGCTGGGCCTTCCACCAGGTGGCCAGCGCGTTGTCTTGGTCCTGGTCGGTCGTCGAGGTCCAGCGGTCGAGTGCCGCCACCGGCAGCAGGCCGTAGGGCTGGTTGTCGATACGGAGAGCGGGGAGTGGGCCACGGGCTCGAACGAACTTCGTAACATGATCGCGCAGCACGTCTGCGCCGATTGTGCCGAGCAGTTGACGCAACAATGGACTGTCGCACAGCGCGAGCAGCGCCGCCTGCATGAGTGAAGCGTGGCGTTGTTCCGCTCCGTCGGCTCCGCCCACATGGGCAAAGACGGACGGCGACAGGCCCAGGGCCTTCGCCAGCAGGTCACCATCCGATCCGGATTGGATCAACGAGGCGCCGAGTTCGATGCCCATGCTGTCGGCGGCGTTGCGGTCGGTCGATCGATAGCCGGCGGAGGCGTCTGCTGTGTTGTTCGTCGGCACCTGTTGTTTCACGAGGGCAAGGCCACCGGTGTAATGGTGCACATCGAACAGTTGCGCCAATTGCTCGGCTGTGGCGGAGGCATCCCAGGAGGCCTTCAGGCCCAGGACGACGATGCGGTCGAATCCTGCCTGGGCGTCTTCCTCCGTGACGGGAATACGGAGACCCATGCCGATCGACTCAGCTACGTCGAACTCGGTAATCCACCGCATGCCGGCATCGACGGGCGGCAATCCATTCCCGCCGAGCGGGTCTGTGCTCCGTGGGTCAGGCCCGACCGCCACGGTCTCGGGGATCTGCTTGCCCCAGGCGGTGATACGCGCCCTGTCGCCGCGATAACCGATGGCGACCCAGCGATCAGGGAGGACCTGCGTGTGGGGGGCGCGCGTCCAACTGTCGTCCCGGCGGGTGACCGTTGCGGCCTGTGAAGGATCGAGCTGTCTGGCGATCCAGGCGGCGCGGGTGCTGCCGAATAGTTCTGTGAGTCGCTGCCAGCCTTGCCTGATGTGTTCTTGCCGGTCGGTTCCAGACGGAGCTGTGGCGACATGTGCCCAGAACTCCTTGCCGCGACGTTCCTCGTCTTCCGTCAGCGCCGGTTCGTGACTGTCGAGATGGATGTCGTCGGGATAGACGCGGAGCAGAAGATCGGTGCCCGGTGCTTCGCGTCTCGCCGTGAACCTAGTTTCCACGCGCACGGGGAACAGCAGGAGTGGATGGGTCGTGGCGACGGTGCCGGTGAGACGATCCGTGCCGAGGAGGCGGGCGGTCGCGGCATCGCGGGCGGTTCGATGCTCGTCGACCTGCGCCGACAGCGCCGCCACCTCTGCCTTCTTGCGAGCCACCAGATCCTGTGTGGCCGTGATCTGTGTGTTGACCTGACCCAACTCGGCCTGGGAAAGCGCCCGTTGCCTGATGAGCGCGGCGGCCCGCCGTTGCGCCGCCTGGGCTCGTGCGACGGCCCGGTCATGGGCCAACTGCAATTGCCGTAACTTGGCCGCCCAGGCCCGCAGCACCGCCGGCGGCACTCGTGGAGGAATGTCTGATCCTTCTTCAATCGGTCTCACGCGACAATCGCCTTCCTGGCCTATGGGCCTTCGCCTAAGAGGGTCGTGACTTCCGCTTCCGCTTCCGCCAGCGCCTGTTGTGCCGCGGCCGCCTGCGCTTCCGCTTGCGGGATTTGCGTCGCGAGATTGGCGAGGAGCGTCGTCAGCTCCGTGCGCCGGCTCAGCAAGTTTGCGAGGAGCACTTCGGCATCTTCCAACTCGAATCGCGCCACCAGATGGGAGTCTTCCAACGTCGCCGTACGGGCCGAGAGTTGCGCCGCCACCTGTTGCAGTGTCGCCCTGTCCAGCGGATCGCGGGTGATCTCGGCGTTCATGCGCTCAATCTCGGTCAGTCCCCTTTGCAATTCCTGCCGGCGAGGCTCGATGGCGGCGATCGCGGCTTGGGTGGCTTGCACCGCGGCGGTCGCCGCCGCGACCTGACGGTCCGCTGCCTGCACCTGTGCCTGGGCTTGTGCCACGACCTGTTGTGCCTCGGTCACCTTGGCGTGGGCCGCGGTAGCGGCGGTTTTTGCCTGGGTGAGTTTTTTTTGCAGTGCGGCAAGGCGCACTCTCCACGTGGCGGGGGGGATGCCTTGCGGCGGTTCGGACGCATCGAGCACATCCTGTTGCGCCGCTGCGACCTGTGCGTCCGCCGCGTCTGCTGCGGCCTGCAAGGGCCCCACGCGTGCCTGGGCCTGGGTCACGCCGCTCTGTGCCGTGGTGCGCTGAGTTTGCGCCGCCGTCACCGCCTGCTGCTGGGTGGTGAGTTGTGTCGTCAACGTAGTCTGTTGTGCGGCCAAGGCCTGCAGGGCCGTTTGGAGTCGCGCGGTTTCTTGTTCCAAAAAGGGCATGATGTCGTGTTGTTCCCCTCCTACTGCCGGCCCGGCAGCCAGGTCCTGGCATGGACTGCTACGCGGAACGGCGGTTGTCTGGTGATGCTGGCCATCTGTGCCGAGTTCTTTCCCCAAGGAATCTGATCGACGACGATGTTGTTCAACAAGCCGTCGATCCTTACATACACGATCTGTTTGAGCGAAGCTTCGTCCGGCGCCAGGTTGCCCCACGTCAGATCACGCCAATGGGCTGGTGTGCCGCCATAGGTGGTGGCGACATCCATACCGAATCGCGGTTCCGTCGGTTGCTCCTGCAACACAAAGAACCAGCCCGGATGCCCTCCGGCTTTGTTGTCCGCTCCTCGAACCTGATCTTCAGTCAACGGGAAGCCGAGCATGGTGATGTCCGGTGATTGCGTCGCGCGGAACATCGGATAACGCTCGGTGGTGCCCAGCTCGCGCTTCGTGCCGTCAGGCGACCAGACACTTTCCAATGCATACACCATGGCTCTCGGATAACGCCGCAGGAGGTCGCCGCGGATCAAGAGCACCATCTGGCCCACCGCCGCCCCTCGCGCGCTATGCGAGCCGAGACGACTGTCCGCCGCCCATGTAGTGATCCGCGTGATGTCGAAGCGGGATTCACGCTCTGCGTCGGTCGTGGGTAGTTCATCGCCGCCGGCGTCCCAGAATTGCCGGAAGTAGGTGCCGCGTTGGTCGGTCGGAAACCCGCGCCAAAGCAACTCGCGGCTCATCTCATGGTTGAGCCCGACCATGTAGGCTTCGATCAATGCCGGGTTGGTCTTCAGGAGCGCGATCGTATTCGACGGCACCTGGTCCATGCCGGGTAACAGCAGGTCCGGCGCATAGTCGCGTAAGGGTTCGTACATCGGCTGCGGGAAACTCGGCGCAAACATCGTCAACTCAGTGTTCTCAACGGTCGGCATCGATTTGCGCACGGCGGCCAGTACCGCTTTTTTCGGCGAGAGGCGCCGCAAGACTTCCACCTTCAATTCCGACCATTCGCGCAGTGCCGGTGCTTGCCGCTGTTTGGTCGCAACGGAGAATTGCATGAGCGGGCGAAACGCCTGAGCTGCCGTTGAGGCAGGCGATGTGCTGGGGAGCCGCAGGCCATCGAACGTGGCGGCGTGGGAGGCGATGGGGCCATTCAATCGGGTCAGGCGGCGGAAGGCGCCGGTCACAGCCGGATGCCCGGACAATAGATTGCTGCTTCCGGTTGCCGGCGTCGTGGATGGTGACGCGATTCCTGTCAGCGCCTGCAGCGCCGGTCCCGTGAGTTGCAGCAGTCCGGCCGGGTTGAGCGCGGCAAAATGTTTCTTCGAAAGGCTCTCGCCGACGGCTTCGGCCAACTGCGCACGCTTGAGCCGCTGTCGATCCTGGCGTTGTTGTTCCAGTTGATCCCAGGCCGAGGCCATCAACGGTTCCTGCTCGTTGCGGATCACCGTCGTGCCGATGCCGGCTGCGATGCGGTGGCGCGGATCGAGATTCACATCGCGGAACCAGTGCGGCGGTTGATCGGTCGGCGGCAGGCTGTCCCGGTCTACGTACCATTGTCCATAAAGCGGCGGGCCGAGAAGGGTGGGGGCTCCGCTGGTGTTGGTCATGACTGCCGGGGCATTGAGGATGGTGCCGAGGGCCAATTGGAACGCCTTGCGTGGTTCATCGGGCCACTCACGCGGGTGCGTCTCCGGAGTCTGCAGGGCTCCCCCCAAATCAAGGAGGCCACCAGGAGTGCCCGTCGGCAGGGTGGGCATGCCCCAGCCGGGCGTGCGAATGTCCACCGGCCGTAAGCCCACCGTGGCCGGCAGGGATTGGGCTTTCAAGCGGCGCGCGAGCGATTCGAAATCCCCCGCAAGGCCTGTTCGAAACTCCCATCGGAAAAAAACCGGCAACGTGACCGGGCCGGCGGCGTTTTTTGCCCAAGCCGGTTTCAAGGCCTGTTCATCTTCAGGCTTGATCGGCTCGCCGAGACCGGCTTTCCTCCCCACGTCGTAGGTGGGCACGAGGCAGGCATAGTAGGCGGTATTGGGATCGAGGCGTCGCGGAGCCAGCAACCGCGAGAGCGTGCGTTCGGGGTGGTCGTTGAGAATCTGTTGCAGCGTGGCCCGCGGAGAAGGATCGGGCGTCGAGCGTTGTTCCGCCACGATCTGGGCGTGGGCCCAGGCCCACGACTGGTCGAGGTCGGGCAAGTCTTCAACGGCGCAGGTGATCGCCGGCAAGGGCCGCTGCTGGTTGGTCTTGAGCGTGGCTCGATCCTGAGGGACGACGATCAAACAAATCCACGGTCGCAGGCGCCGCGCGCTGTCCGCTGTTGCCGGGGTAAAAAGCCAGGGAAAGTCAGGGCGATCGAATTCAATGGCCGGAAAATAGTTCGGTTCGAAATCGGTCATGTGGGCATGGGGTTCCGTGCGGATGATCTCACGGGCGTCCAAGCCGGTGATGTCGCCTGGCCCATAGAGCTGCACGTTGACGTCGATGGGTGCGCGGTCGTTCACCCGCAGACGGATGGGCAACGCGAGACGCCCCGCCGTGGCAGGACTGGACCCGCCGGGTCCGGAGAGGCCCGCGAGGAGTCCTTGGCGAAGCCAGGAGTAGAAGCGATAGGTGGCGGCGATCTGTTCAGGCATGGTTCTTCATTCCTGTTGTATTACAACGTGACAGCAGTTTTCCCTCGCCGGCGTGTGCGGGCGGGTGCCTGACCGGCAGCGCCGAAGGGGGCGACGCGCGCCAACACCGCTGCCGAGAGCACATAGCCCGGCTTCGGCCGCTCCGGCGGCCGCGTCGGATCAATCAGCAAGGTCTCATACGCGATCGGCGTGCTGAGGCCGTCGTCGTCGTCCACGGCCACGTCCTCGGCCGCCACGGTAAGGCCGCCCTGTAAGGGCACAAACGCCGGTTGCGCCAACTGCTCGTCCTCCCGCAAATCCTCATACTGCGCCACCGCGAAGGGCTCGGACACCGGCGTCGTCCTCCAGGGTTGCGTGCCGACGCGATCGGTCAGTGTGACGGTCACGGTCGTGGGCCCGCCGACCAGCGGCGCGGTGCCCAGCTTCGTGAGCCGCCGGTTCAAGGGCGCAATGCGCTCTCTCATGGTCAGTTCTGCCCAGGGATGCACGCGTAGTCCGTTGCCCGGCGGCGGCGTCTCCCGGATCGTGACGACCGGCGCACGACTCCGTGGCACAGCCCCACTCCAATTGCGCCGATCGGCCAGGGCTGACGCGACTAAGCCTATGACATCCACCGCGGCCGGCAGCGGTGGCGCGGTCGTGCTGCCGAACGTCCGCGAGAAGTGCACCGAGACCGAGAAGAACAGCAGCGAGATCGACGCCTTGCCCTCCACCTGCCAGGGTGTCGGTCCGGCTAACCGTCCCGTGAAGGAGATCCCCATCAATAGGCGG